>JAAFHE010000415.1 GCA_013298265.1 Lysobacterales bacterium
ACCCAGCATGGCCGGCCGGCCGTCGCCGGCGCCGAGCGCGGCCTGGGCCTGTTCCTCAATGCCTTGCCCCAGTGCGTAGACGTGGACGGCGGCAGCTGGCGCGAGTGGATCCTGAGCGTTGCGGCGCTGGGCAACGAAAGCCTGCGCCATCGAACCTATCCGCTGGGGCAGATCCAGCAGGACCTCGGGCTGCAGCTGTCAGAGGCCTTGTTCAACTATACCCATTTCCACAACTATCGAGAATTCGGCGACGTCGACGGCGGCGCGCCCGAGCTGCTGGCCAGCCGCGGCTTCGAGCAGACCAATTTCGCCTTCTCCGTCGACGTCTCTCGCGGCGTCGACGACGATCGCATGCTGCTGGAGCTGATCTACGACAGCGAGCGTTACGACGCCGGCCTGATCGAACGCATGGGCCAGTACTACCTCGCCGCGTTCCGCCTGATGCTGGCCGATCCCGAGCAGCCGCACGCGGCGATTGCGTTGACCGGCGCGGGCGAGCGCCAGCGCCTGCTCGCGCTGGCGCAGGCGCCGCTGCAGACGCGACCGGCGTTGGCCTTCCACCAGCTTTTCGAAGCACAGGTGCGGCGCACGCCGGACCTGCCGGCCGTCGCCGCGGATGGACGCAGCCTGAGCTATGCCGCGCTGAACCGGCAGGCCAACCGCGTCGCCGGCGCGCTGCGCCGCCGCGGTGTCGGGCCCGACGTGCCAGTGGCGCTGTGCCTGGAACGCCATTGCGAACTGCTGGTGGCCGTGCTCGGCGTGCTGAAGGCGGGTGGTGCGTGCCTGCCGCTGGATCCGGCTTATCCGGCCGAGCGTCTGGCACAGATGCTCGACGACGCCCAGCCCGGCCTGGTGCTGGCCGAAACGGCGACGGCGTCGCGGCTGCCGGTGCTGTCGGTGCCCAGCCTGCTGCTCGACGCCAACGGCGCGGTATTCGATGCCGAAGCGCCCGACGATGCCGACGTCGGCGTGACGGCGCGGCACCTGGCGTACCTGATCTTTACGTCGGGCTCGACCGGCCGCGCCAAGAGCGTGCAGGTGGAGCACGGCAACCTGGTCAACTACGTGCTCGGCGTTGCCGAACGCTTCGGCTTCGAAGCGGGATTGCGCCATGCGATGGTTTCTACGGTGGCGGCGGACCTAGGCCACACTGTGCTGTTCGGCGCGCTCGCCAGCGGCGGCTGCGTGCATCTGCTGTCGGCGGAGCAGGCTTCCGACGCGGCGGCGTTCGCCCAGTATCTGCGCCGCGAAGCGATCGACGTGCTGAAGATCACGCCGTCGCATCTGCAGGCACTGCTCGGCGACGACGACAGCGCGCTGCCGCGCCGCCTGCTGATACTCGGCGGCGAGGCGGCGGCGCTGCCGTGGATCCGCCAGCTACACGCCCGCGCGCCGGGCTGCGTCATCCACAACCACTACGGTCCTACCGAAACGACGGTCGGCGTGCTGACGCACTGCATGGATGACGACAGCATCGCCGGTGGCGTGAACGCTACCGCCGGCCTGCCGCTGGGCCGGCCGCTGCCGAACGTGCGCGCGTATATCGTCGGTGTCGACGGCCAGCTGGCACCGTGGGGCACGCCGGGCGAGCTGTGGATCGGTGGCGCTGCGGTCAGCCGTGGCTATCGCTTCCGCGACGATCTCAGCGTCGAACGCTTCGCGCCCGATCCTTTCCTGCCGCAGGACGGCGCGCGCGTCTATCGCAGCGGCGATCGCTGCCGCTATCGCGACGACGGCGCGATCGAGTTCCTCGGTCGCCTCGACGAGCAGGTGAAAATCCGCGGTTTCCGCGTCGAACCGGGCGAGATCGAAGCAGCGCTGAGCCACCATCCCGATGTGCGCGAAGCGGCCGTCGTGGTCAGCCGGCCGGCGCAGGAGCTGCAGCTCGCCGCGCATGTCGTGCCGCGCGATCCGCGTCAGGCGGCACTGGCCGGCAAGGCGACGTTCGCGCTGCCGGGCGGGTTGCCGGTCGCGCATCTCAACCGCAACGAGACCGAATACCTGATCCGCGAGATATTCACGCTGCAGGCCTATCTGCGCCACGGCATCCGCATAGCCGAAGGCGACTGCATCGTCGACGTCGGCGCCAACATCGGCCTGTTCAGCGTGTTCGCCAGCCTGGCGGCGCGCGGTCTGAGCATCTATGCCTTCGAGCCCAACCCGGTCGTGTTCGAACTGCTGGCCGCCAACGCCCGCGCCCATGGTGAGCGCGTGCGCTGTTTCCCGTTCGGCCTGGCAGCTCGGGAAGGCAGCGCGACGATGACCTTCTTCGAGGACTTCTCGCTGCTGTCGGGCTTCTACGGCGACGAGGAAACCGAGCGGCGCATGCTCAAGACCTTCGCCCTGAACGAAACGCCGGACCTCGGCGACCTGCCGGCCGACCTGGACGCCAGCTACGACGAACTGCTGGCGCAGCGTCTGCGCGCGCGCACCGTCGAGGCGCCGCTGCGCACGCTATCGTCGGTGGTCGCGCAGGAAGGCATAGCACGCATCGACCTGCTGAAGGTCAATGTGGAAAAAAGCGAAATGGACGTGCTGCAGGGACTGCAGCCGCAGGACTGGGCCAAGGTGCGCCAGCTCGTCGTCGAGGTGGACGTGGCCAGCAACCTGCAGCCCATTCTCGCGCTGCTGGCGGCGCAGGGCTTCGACACCCTGGTGGAGCAGGACGCGCTGCTGCGCGGCACCGAGCTGTGCTACGTCTACGCGATCCGGCCTTCCGCTGCCGGCGTGCTGCAACGCCAGGCGGATACCGACGGGCATCGCATCGAGCTGGTGCCGGCGCAACCCTGGCTGTCGGCCGAGGCGCTGCGCCGCTGGCTGGAACAGCGCCTGCCGCCGGCGCT
Organism: Lysobacterales bacterium; assembly: GCA_013298265.1. Lineage (GTDB taxonomy): Bacteria > Pseudomonadota > Gammaproteobacteria > Xanthomonadales > Rhodanobacteraceae > Tahibacter. The sequence goes on from JAAFHE010000415.1 coordinate 2,844, forward strand.
GGTGCCGGCTTCGTTCACCCTGCTGCCGGCGCTGCCGCTGAACGCCAACGGCAAGGTCGATCGCAAGCGCCTGGCGCAGCAGTCGTCCGGCGCGCCGGCACGGCCGGCCTATGCAGCGCCGCAGCTGGCGCTGGAACAGGAACTCTGCGAGCTGTGGAAGGAGGTGCTTGGCCTGGAGCACGTCGGCATCGACGACAACTTCTTCGACGCTGGCGGCAATTCGCTGTCCAGCATCCGCCTGCGCGATGCGATCCGGCGTCGCACCGGGCAGACCGTCGCGCTGGTCACGCTGTTCGAACATCCGACCATCCGAGGTCTCGCCCGGCATCTGTCGTATCGTGCGGCGCCGCTGCAGGAACTGGCGCTGCCGACCGCGCAGCCGCTGCAGGCGTCGGCGCCGATCGCCATCGTCGGCATGGCGATGCGTTTTCCCGGCGCGGTGGATGTCGACAGCTATTGGCGCAATATTGCCGAGGGCGTGGAGACGCTGACCCGCTACACCGACGCGCAACTGCTCGCTGCCGGCGTGCCGGCGTCGGCGCTGGACGATCCGGCGCTGGTGAAGTCCGGCACGCCGCTGCCGGACATCGACGCGTTCGACGCGGCGTTCTTCGGCATGTCGCCGCGCGAAGCCGAGGTGACCGATCCGCAGCACCGCCTGCTGCTGGAATGCGCCGTGGAAGCACTGGAACACGCCGGCTATGGCGAGCTGCAGCGGCGCCAGCACGTGGGCGTGTTCGTCGGCACTTCCGACAGCATGTATCTGCTGGAAAACCTGCTCAACGCCGGGGTCAAACTCGACAGCGGCGCCGTCACCCTGGGCAATTCGCGCGACTACGTCGCGACGCGCGTCGCCTACAAGCTCAACCTGTCCGGGCCGGCGCTGACGGTGTCGACCTCGTGCTCGACGTCGCTGGTCGCGATCCATCAGGCCTGCAACAGCCTGCGCCTGGGTGAGTGCAGCACCGCGCTGGCCGGCGGCGCCACCGTGCACACGCTGGCGGCGCGCGGCTATCGCTATGTGTCCGGGCAGATCTACTCGCCGGACGGCCACTGCCGTGCCTTCGACCGCGATGCGGCCGGCACGCGCAACGGCGACGGCGCGGCCGTGGTGATGCTCAAGCCGCTGGCCGCGGCACTGGCCGACGGCGACACCGTGCACGCGGTAATCCGCGGCTCGGCCATCAACAACGACGCGGCCGACAAGGTCGGCTACATGGCACCCGGCGTCACCGGCCAGGCCGAGGCGATCCGCGCGGCGCTGCACGCCGCCGGCGTCGATGCCGCCAGCATCGGCTACATCGAGGCGCACGGCACCGGCACGCGCATCGGCGATCCCATAGAGATTCGCGCGCTGACCCGCGCCTTCGGCCCAGGTACGCCGCGCTCGTGTGCCCTGGGTTCGGTCAAGCCCAATGTCGGCCATCTGGGCATGGCCGCGGGCGTCGCCGGCCTGATCAAAGTGGTGCAGGCGCTCAAGCACCGCCAGTTGCCGCCGTCGATCAATTTCCGCGCCGCCAATCCGGAGATTGATTTCGACGCCGGCCCGTTCTACGTCAACACGCAATTGCGCGACTGGCCCGCCGTGGCGCATCCGCGCCGCGCCGGTGTCAGCTCGTTCGGCGTCGGCGGCACCAACG
>JAAFHE010000416.1 GCA_013298265.1 Lysobacterales bacterium
TTTGTGTGTCCTAACGTTCGAGCTGCCCAGGCCGCTACGGCAAGCGCCTTAGCGTGTCCGGTTGAGCGAGGGATTCGGCTTCCGTGTGCACGAGCTTGCGCTCGATGCGACGATCCGGAACCAACCACAGCAGCGCGACCGCGACGTAGATAACCAACGCTGCCCAGGGGATGAAGAAGGTCGATGCTATGCCCACGAGATAGAGGACAGGTGAGATCTTTCCCTTCCAGTCACGACCAACCGCGGCCTTGAGCGGCGACTCAGGCCCCTGCGTTGCAATGATGGCCTGCTGAAGGACCCAGTAAGCGCATGCCGCCATCAGTAACACCAAGCCATAAACCGCCGATGGCTTGGCGGCGAAGTGGTTCTCCCCCATCCATCCAGTGGCGAACGGAAACAGTGACAGCCAAAAGAGCAGGTGCAGGTTTGCCCACAGCACCGGGCCAGATACGCTCGTGCTGGCGTGCAACATGTGGTGGTGATTGTTCCAATAGATGCCGACGTAGATAAAGCTCAGCATGTAGCTGAAGAACACCGGTATCAATGGCCTAAGCGCTTCAAAGGTGTCGCCGTGCGGGACCTTCATCTCCAGGACCATGATCGTGATGATGATCGCGATCACGCCGTCGCTGAACGCCTCAAGTCTGCTCTTGCCCATCCGTACTCCGTAGTAGCCGACAACTGAACAAGCTCACCAACAGAATCCCGCATCCCAGACGGCGCCGAGGTGCACACAATCGACGCAGAGGCGGGGAGCCGGAAGTATAACCACCTTGAATTGAACCGCGTCGCGAAGCGGTGTCGGCTTGGACGAAATAGTGGGCCGCACCATCGTCGTCGAAGACAGCCCTGGTCACAACGGGCCAACGGCCCACTCGGCGGCGATCCTTCCTACTTCAGCAAGAACGGCCTGATGCCTGTCTTCAGTTTGCTCGGTATATTCGCCGCTATCGAAATAGGCAGCGATGACGACTGGACTCTTCCCTGACGGAAAAATAATCGCAATATCATTGCAGTTGTTGGTTGTTCCTTCCGTACGTCCAGTTCCGGCCTTGTTCCCGGGGCGCAAATCAGTGGGAAGCACGGCTCGCAGTCTTCTGCATTGCACTTGTTGCCGATCCACGGCTCGTACCTGCGGCCCGGGCTTGGCAACCTGCCGCTGGCGCTCCGCTCGATCGCAGAGTTAGGCCGCATTCTGCCGCCGGAAGGCCTTAAGCCACCTCTTGCGCCAGATAAACAGTGCGAAAGCGGTAGCGGCAAGAGTGCCGGTAGCGCTCAAGGCTCTCGCGCCGCTGTAGATCCGATTCTGCAGTTCGATTGGAACCAGCGAAACGGCATGCTCGTCTGCCGCCACGAGCCAGGTTCCATAGAACAAGCCGGGCTCAACAATCCAGACGGTCAGTTGCTCCTTGGACCCGAGTCCGAGACTCTCGCAAAGCCTTGCCGTCTTGTCGCAGGGCACCTGGGCTTCTTGTCCATTGCTTGCCCTCAGGTAGGCGTAGGGCCGTGCTCGTCTTGGAGTAATCAGTTCAGCCGACACTTCAAGGCGTGTCGCGCCTTCGATGGTGAGTGTGGCCGGCGCAACGAACCAGTCGATCGCCAGAACGACCGAAAGGGCTGGAGCGAGGATCCGAACTGCAGCGCGGAACAAGATATGCGGCCTGATGCCTGAGGTTGGCCGCCCCGCAGCGGGGCGGCGGACGCGCGACAGCTTAGCGCAGGGCACGTGACCGACGCCACGATGTTGGGTCGGCTTGAACGAATGACTGGGGCCTACCAGCGGAAGCTGGTTACAAGGGATTGGTCGGAAAAATAAACCGCAAAGTTATATTTGCGCCTTGTCCACAAAAGCCAATAACTAGCTTTACCGAAAATTTTCGGGCCAATCGATGCGACATGGGAAGCGAGGGGTTAGGCCCCGCTTGCTGGTCTGTGCTGGGTACCCTTGCCTTGTGTGACGAAGAACATGCGGCTGGGCTCGAGGACTTTGGCGGTGTGCCAGATACCGCGAGGAATGAGCATGGCGCCGCGCCCGACGATATGAGTTGCCATAGGGCCAGACGGCAATTCCAGATGGATCTCGACTTCACCGCTGAGCAAGTAGACGAATTCGTCGCCGCCGGGATGCATTTCCCAGTTCTTCCAGTCTTCGTCGCAGGTGAACTCGCTGATGAGCCATCCTTCGTCGAACCTGTCCATCTCGGCACTTGGCAGCGACCAAAACGCGGGGCCGCCCGGTGTTGCGCGGCTCGTTCCGTCGGAGGCAAGGTGGACGTACGTTTCCTCGGGCATCAACGGCATGGCGATTGCTCCAGATCTTGGGCTGTGGGGCCTGACGTTTGAGTTCAGGCCGCGGCCCGTCAGGGCCATCGGGCCTGCAGCGAATGGTCAGCCGGCTCGCACGCACAAAACCAAAATTCAGGACTGGCGTGACGTCCGCTGGGCATGTGTACGCTAGCGAACAGATAGTCGTCGTGGAAGTGGCTATTCCTGTCGGTTCTGATTTCACGTGACGTGAGGTCTCCCAGGAAGCCAGATCATGAAACGATACACGCCAAAAATTCTCGCGACGCTCCTGATTGCCGCAATACCTGCACTGACAGTCACTGGATGCGACAAGAAAAATGACTCCGCATCGGCAGTCCATGCAGGCGACACTCTTGAGGTCAATGACGCCGAATTGACCAACAATGTCCAGCGGGCTCTCATTGGCAATGACCGGCTCAAGGAATTTCGGATAACCGCAAAGGCCCAGAAGGGCGACGTTCTTCTAACCGGCATTGTCAAGAATCAGGAGCAGCGCGATCTGGCTGCTTCGATTTCCAGCAACATCAGCGGCGTTCATACGATTCACAACGAGATCACTATCGCCAACTAGCACTCGATTTCGCGCCGACGAACGCCGTGTTGAGCGGCCGCCGCGCGACGGTGCGGATGATACGAGCAACTTTCTCGGCGGTGGACTTGGACACATAGTCATGCCCATGGCTGCCAAAACTGCCACCACGCGCGCTCAGGCGCCTCGATGACGAGTGATGTGACGCAATAACTGAAGCCTTCCCGTTTTTCAAATCCGTCGGCAACGGGGGCAAGGCTCGCAACCCTCACTCCGAGCACGACTGCATCACCGCAGCTCGCGGACCTGAGGAAGGTTCGGTCTTTCTCGATTGCAATTACGCGCCCGACCGTCACGCCATTCGCAGACCTGATCACGACACGATCGCCGAGGCGAACGCTACCCGACTCGACTCGACCGGTCAGCACGGTGTCGGGCCCCGACAACCGGAAGATGTCGCTCACGCGATAGAGAAGCGCATCACCCATGGGCCTGCCGTTGGCGCTCCGCGTTAGCGAGGGGCTAGCCGCTGGCGACACCTGCCAGCGATTACTGGCTCATAGACGTAGCAGGCCACGGAAGCCTCTGACCGCGTAGTATGACGGCGCCCCGTTGTGATAGACGAACACCTTGCCGTAGCGGCGATCGCAGAAAAGGGCGCCGCCAAGGGAGCGAATGTCCTCGGGTGTCGCCACCCAGCTGGACGTCCTGGTGTCGAACTCACCAAGCTGCTTTAGCTCGCGGTACTGCTCTTCATTGAGCAGGTCGACGCCCATCGCAGAAGCCGCGTCCGCGGCATTGCCTTTGGGCTTGTTCTCCTTGCGCGAGTTCAGTGCGTCGCGGTCATAGCAGAGGCTCCTGCGCCCGGGCGGGCTTTCGGCCGAGCAGTCACAGAAAAGGTAATGCCCTGATACGCCGTCATAGCCGATCACATCCGGCTCGCCTCCGGTTGATTCCATCTGATGAAGAGATTCGATCGCGGCTGGACTGACTTCGAGCTTGGCTTGAACGTCCACCCAGGCTAATCCCGGATGACGCTGCATGTTCTTCTCGAACCTGTTCTTCAATGACCTGAGTAGCTGGTCTCGTTCTTGTCCCTTCATGGGCGCCACCTTGTGTTCAAGGCCGAGGGAGTCGGCCGATGTGGTTTGTGCGGCCTAACGGTCGAGCTATGCGGGCGCCAGCCGCAGGACGCCAGGCCCAGGCTGGCGCCCTGCCGTTGGCGCTCCGCTTGAGCGAGGAGTAGGCCTCACCCGTCTCCGAGCTAGCGCGCGCGCCGGTAGTGCATGGCGACCGCGCCGCTGCGCAGCGGCTTCGCCGAAATCAACTCAAGCCGTCGCGTGCTGGGCAGCCCGCTCTCGTACAGGGTCGGGCCGTGGCCGACGATCCTGGGATGGACGAGCAATTTGTACTCGTCGATCAGATCCAGCCGGTCCAACTCGGTCGCAAGTTTGCCGCTGCCGAGGAGAACGCCTTCTGGAGTCTCGTCCTTGAGCTTCTGTATGCCTGTGCGCAGGTCGCCGGTGATGTGGTGACTGTTCGACCATGGGAAGTCCTTTCGCGTCGAGGACACCACGTACTTCGGCTTGGCCTCCAGTTTTACTGCCCATTCGCGCATCGCCGGCGGTGCTTGTCTGTCGCCGTG
>JAAFHE010000417.1 GCA_013298265.1 Lysobacterales bacterium
GGCGTCGGCGCGCTGCCGGCTGCCGATCTGGCGCTGAACCTGGTCCACGCAGCCGCCGGACGAACCCTTTTCGTATGCGCCGCAAGTGCCCGCGGCGAAGCGTGGCTCGCTGGGACAAGCGCCTTTCATTCTGGCGCTTGAAGCGCGTTCCTGACTCCGCCCCCAAGCAAGCTCATACAGTCCCGTGTTTTTCAACGAAAAAACTTGAAAAGCTCGGCCGTCTGGGTTTGAATCCGCAGCCATGTGGGGAGCTGCCGACATATTGCTGCGTGCTGCCGCCGTCCTGATCGTGTCGGGGCTGACGGCGACCTGCACCCAGGCCGCGCAGGTCAAGGCGCTGCGCGTCTGGGCCAGCCCTGATTCGACACGCGCGGTATTCGACGTGTCGGGTCCTCTCGAATACAAGCTGTTCGAACTCAACAATCCTGATCGCATCGTCCTCGATATCAAGAATTCGACGTTGGCCGAAGGCGTTTCCGCGCCTGCCGCCAAGGGGCTGCTCGGTACGGTGCGCCTGGGCAAGCAGGGCAAGACCGATCTGCGCGTCGTGTTCGATCTGCCGCAGGGCGTGCGTCCCAAGAGTTTCCTGCTGCCGCCGGCGGACAAGTTCGGTCATCGCCTTGTCGTCGACCTGTTTCCGCGCACCACGGCCACGCGCGAAGTCGTCAAGAGCGTCGAGGACGTGCTGCCTGGTGACGGGCGCAAGGTCGTGGTTGCGATCGACGCGGGCCACGGTGGCGACGATCCCGGCGCGATCGGTGCATCGGGCACCCACGAGAAATCGATCACGCTGAACGTCGCACGCGAAGTCGCCAAGCTGATCGACGCGCAGCCGGGCATGAAGTCCTACCTCGTGCGCGACGGCGACTACTTCATCCAGCTCGCCGATCGCTACAAGAAGGCGCGCGAGGCCAAGGCCGATCTGTTCGTGTCGATCCACGCCGATGCCTGTCCCGGTGCCTGCGGCGCGCGCGGCGCTTCGGTCTGGGTGCTGTCGCCACGCGGCGCGACGAGCGAGGCTGCGCGCTGGCTGGCGGCGAAGGAAAACAGCGCCGACCTCGTCGGCGGCGTGTCGCTCGACGACAAGGATCAGACCCTTGCCGCCGTGCTGCTCGATCTGTCCCAGGGCGCGACCATGGAAGCCAGCGCGGCGATCGCGCAGATCGTGCTCAAGGCGCTCGGCAAGATCGGTCCGACCCATCGCGGCCATGTGGAAAAAGCGAATTTTGTCGTACTGCGTTCGCCGGACGTGCCGTCGATCCTGGTCGAGACCGCGTTCATCACGAACCCGTCCGAGGAAAAGCGCCTGACCGATCCGGTGCACCGCGGCAAGCTTGCGGCGGCGGTGGTCGATGGCATCAAGACTTATTTCACGCAGGCGCCGCCGCCCGGCACCTGGTTCGCCGCCAACAGCACGGGACGGCGCGGACCGTCGGAGCATGTGGTTGCGCGTGGCGAAACGCTGTCTGGCATCGCTGCGCGGCACCGTGTCAGCCTCGGTGCGCTGCGCCAGGCCAACCGCATCGCCGGCGACGGTGGCGTGCGCGTCGGCGACGTGCTGGATATCCCTCCGCAGGGTTAACCCGCCTTTCTTGTACCCGTTCGTAGCGAGGCCGCCGATAGACTCGCGCTGTCGCGCGCTGCTCCCTCCCGTCCGCTCGACGTAGTGTCGGCTATGCCTTCGCCGTCACTGAAGTCCGCGGCGCGTCGTAGACCTGGCGCGGTGGCGAAACCCGCGGCCAGCGCAAACCTTGCTCCGGGATTCACGCCTCGTCGGTGTCGAAGCGGCTTTCGACCTGCTGCAGTCGCTGCTGCAACGCATCGACCAGGCCTTCGAGCTGTTCGATCCGCGATTCCAGCGCCTGTGTGCTGCCTCCGACACTGTCGGCTGATGTCGACGCGGCGTAGTGCTCCGCGGTGACCGGACCGCACAGCAGGTGCATATAGCGATCCTCGCGCTGGCCGCCGCTGCGCGGAATGCGCACGGCCAGGGCCGGCTCACGCTGGCTCAGGCGTTCGAGTGTGGAGCGTACGTCGTCGAGGCCAGGAAAATCGGCCAGCCGGTCGCTGCGGGCGAGCAGTTCGGGCACCGTCTGCGGGCCGCGCAGCATCATCAGCGCGAGCAGCGCGCGTTGCCGCGGCGTGATGTTCAGCGCCTGGTCCATACGGTGCTCGTAGCGCGACGCGCGGGCCGACATCGAGCCGGCCACGAAGCGCTTGCCTTCGAGCTGGCGCAGCGCATGGCCGACAGCGCCAGGCTCGAGTTCCAGAATGGGGTCGCGGTTGGTTTTCTGGTTGCACGCCGAGACGACGGCGTTGAGTGTCAGCGGGTAGGTCTCTGGCGTCGTCGCGGCTTTTTCGATCAGACAGCCGAGGACCCTTGCTTCGATCGGCAGCAGCAGGGCAGGGCTGCCTGCGTCGTTCTGTTCGGACTCGCTCAAGGTTCGCTCCTGGGTCGCAATGGCGGCATGGTAGACGCAAATGCGCGCCGGAAAACGCGTTGACTGGCGCAGCGGCCTCGTTGCGCCCGCGTCTGTGTCGTTCTGGTCAGGCGGGGATCTGCGCGGCCTGCACCAGCGCGGCAACCTTGCGCGCATCGACGGCGGTGCCGCTGAGCACGTCGCCGTACGCATGCGCCGAGACAAGACCGCGCGACAGCGGTAGCTGATGCAGGAGCCGCGGCAGCATGGCTGCGCCGATTCCGCCGCCGAGGACGATCTCGACGCGCTGGCCGGCCTGGTCGATCAGTTGCGCGAGCCGCGCCACACCGTCCGCGGCGCTTGCGCCGCTGCCCCAGGGCGTGCCGCTGGTCATGATGCGATCGGCGCCGAGGGCGATCAGCGCCTCGATTCCTGCGACGTGGTCGTCGAGTGCGTCGAACGCACGATGGAACGTCGTGCGTAGGCCGCGCGCCCGCGCAGCGGTGAACAATGTTTCCAGCGCGGCAATCTGCGGCTCGCCGTCTCGCACCACGCCGAACACGACGCCGTCGGCACCTTCGCCGGCCGCCATCGCGATCTGCTCGCCCATCACGGCGATCTCGGCCGGTGAGTAGTCGAAATCGCCGGCGCGCGGACGGATCATCGGGAACAGGCCGGCGCGCGGGAAACTGCGCCGGGCGATGCGCAGGTCGGCGACCTGCGGCGTGAGGCCCTGCAGCGCCATGTCGCGGCACAGTTCGATGCTTGCTGCGCCGCCGTCGAACGCCGCGGTGCAATCGGCCTGGAGTAGGTGCGGGTCGGTGCAGCCAATACAGATTTCGATAGCGATGGCAGGCATGGTGATCGGCGGACGGTTGACGGGAACGGCGGTGCGTAGACAGGCTGATGCTGGGCAACGCAGCGAACCGCGACGTTTCGTCCGCGGGCGCCGCGGCGCCGATGGAAATTCCGCGCTGCGAGGCGGTTTTTTTGCCAGACCGTGCTGACGAACGCTTCACACGCCGGATTTTCCAGTCGCTATCATCGGCCAAGGAGGTGATGCCATGAAACGGTTTTTTCTCCTGTTCCTGCTGACCGGGTTCAGTGCGCCGGCGCGCGCCGTATTCCTCGACTGCATTTTCAACGATGGTGCGGAGGGCGAAGCGGCGACGGTTCCAGCCAACTGGAGGCCGCTGCTGACGATCCATAACTGCGCGCGCAAGACGGCCATTCCCGCGGCAACGCCGAGGCTGGGCGTGCTGCGCTGGAACCCGACCATCGCGGCGTCGGCCCAGACCTACGCGAACAACTGTCAGTACGCGCACAACGCCAGTACGCCTTACGGCGAGAATCTCTATGCCGGCGCGGTGTCGTCGGGCTTCCCGGCCAATGTCGAGGCCGCAGCGGCGAACGACTGGGCCGCCGAGATCTCGTCATACAACTACGCGGCGAACTCGTGTTCCGGCGTCTGCGGTCACTACACACAGATGGTCTGGCGCTCGACTGCGGAGATTGGTTGCGGCATCCGCCAATGCACGGCCAACTCGCCGTTCCCGGCCCCTTTCACGAACTGGACGCTGGTCGTCTGCAACTACAGCCCGGCCGGGAATGTCGGCGGGCAGCGTCCTTACTGATCGACGCGGTCGTGCAGGTGTGTTGGCGCGCGACGGCCGCGCGATGGCGAACCCGGCTGTGACATGCGCAAACGCCGCTCTTTGCTGCGGTCACTCGCTATGCGCGCCGATAGCGAATCCACAGATAGACGGGGATCCCGGCAAGCAGCAGCGCGCCGCCCCAGCGCAGCGCCTGCGCGCCGGTACCGGCGAGGGCATAGAGCGAATAGGTAGCCGCCAGCAGCGCGACGATCGCATAGGGCGAGCGCCGCTGCAGCCGCAGCAGCCCCAGCGCGCAAATCAGGAACGGCAGCAGCGATGCTGCCGTGGACAGCAGAATGGACCAGGTGAACAGGCTGACCAGACTCGCGTTGTAGTTCGCCAGAACGAGCAGGCTCGACAAGGTGGCGCCGATCAGCAGCGCGGCGCGCGGCGTACCGTTCGCG
>JAAFHE010000418.1 GCA_013298265.1 Lysobacterales bacterium
AAGGCATGCGCCGCGCGATCGAAGGCGGTGTGACCTCGATCGAGCACGGCACGCAGATGGACGCTGATTTGTTCCCGCTGATGAAAAAGCACGGCACCTGGTACGTGCCGACCATCATCGCCGGCACCTTCGTCACCGAGAAGGCCGCCGAGCCGGGCTACTACCCCGAGATCGTGCGACCGAAGGCCCTCGCCATCGGCCCCAAGATCAAGGGCACGGCGGGCGCGGCCTACAAGGCCGGCATCAAGATCGCGTTCGGCACCGACGCCGGTGTGTTCCCGCACGGCCAGAACGCGCGCGAGTTCGAACTCATGGTCGAAGCCGGGATGCCCGCCATGTTCACGCTGCAGGCCGCGACCACGCACGCGGCGGAACTGCTCGGCATGAGCAGCGACTTGGGCAGCCTCAGCGCCGGCAAGTACGCCGACGTGGTCGCCGTGCCGGGCAATCCGCTGGAAGACATCGCGGTCATGAAGAAGGTCAGCTTCGTCATGAAGGACGGGGTTGTCTATCGCGGGCTGTAGGCCCGCGATAGACGGGAATGGGGAATCGGGAGATGGGAATCGTTAAAGCCAGGCGGAGGCGTGCCGCCGCCGGTCGCCTCAACCCGCTCGAACGATTCCCCATTCCCGATTCCCGGCCCGCACCTTGATCGCGTAGCCTCGCGCACCTACATCGCGACGATCTTTCAAGGAGCCGCCCATGGCCGAGTCCGCCCACGTCTTCGACGCCACCCAGACCAATTTCGAGAACGAGGTCATCAAGGCCTCGCTGCAGACGCCCGTGCTCGTCGATTTCTGGGCCGATTGGTGCGCGCCCTGCCGCCAGCTCAAGCCCGTGCTGGAGAAGCTCGCTGTCGAATACGCCGGCGCGTTCCGCCTGGCCAAGGTCGACACCGAAGCGGAAATGCAGCTCGCCTCGATCTTTGGCGTGCGCTCACTGCCGACCGTCGTGCTGGTCAAGGATGGTCAACTGATCGACGGCTTCGCCGGCGCCCTGCCTGAATCCGCGATCCGCGAGCTGCTGACCAAGCACGGCATCGCGCCGGCTGCGGCCGCCGAACCCGACGACCTGCTTGCCGACGAGACGCCGACCGAGGCGATCAACCGTCTGCAGCAGGAAATCGCCGCGCAGCCGGACCAGCCGGCGCTCAAGCTCGATCTCGCCCTGGCCCTGATGCAATCCGGCAACGCCGCTGCCGCTGAAGCCGAGCTTGATGCACTGCCGGCGAAACTCGCGACCGACGACAAGGCCGTGCGCTTGCGCAACCAGCTCGACTTCGCCCGCGCACTCGACGGCGCGCCGGCGCTGGCCGAACTGCGCGAGCGCGCTGAGCGCGACCCGTCCGACCTGTCCGCGCGCGATCTGCTCGGCATCCGCCTCTTGCTGGCCGGCGACACCGCGGCCGGGCTCGACCAGTTCCTGCATGTACTCAAGACCCAGCGCGACTGGCAGGACGGGCAGGCGAAAAAGCGCCTGATCGCCGCGTTCAACGTGATCGACGACGCAGACCTCGTCAGCGGCTACCGGCGCAAGATGGCGGCGGTGCTGTTCTGAGCCCGGACCGATGAAATCCACCCCGGCGCGCCTGCGCCGCGTCATGAACCTGTGGCCGCCATTCCTGTTCAGCGGCATCCGCGTGCAGGAGGTTTCCGCGGACTGGCGCTACGCCCGCGTGCGCCTGAAGCTCGCCTGGTACAACCGCAACTATGTAAAAACGCACTTCGGCGGCAGTCTGTTCTCGATGACCGATCCGTTCTGGATGATCCTGGTCATGGAATGCCTCGGCCGCGACTATGTCGTCTGGGACCAGGCCGGGAGCATCGAATTCGTCGCCCCGGGACGGGAGGATGTCTATGCGGAATTCACCGTCGAGGAAGACGTTCTCGACGAACTGCGCGCGGCGACGGCGACAGGCGAGAAATGCCTGCGCTGGTTCGGCGTCGACGTGAAGACCGCGAAAGGCGAGATCATTGCGCGCGTGCGCAAGCAGCTTTACGTACGGCGCAAGCGTGATCGCGGTGCGGCTGCGGGTCCGGCGTGAATACGTCGCTCCGGCGGGCGCTGGCCGAGTCGTGCAGCACATCCGCTCTTCGCCGCAGCACCCTGCGGCGATACGGACGTTGCACCGTATCGCTGAGTCGTACAAGCCGCCCGGACGGGCCTTGCGCAACAGGCATGTCCGGCGCATTTCATGTAACGAGCAGTAACGAGCTGTAACGAGCGCGGTATTCGCGTGTTTGCGACGTGACTTGCCGCTCGTTTGTGTCATCGTCAGCGCGGCGACCGTACCGAGCGGCGAGAGCCTTAATGCCGAGCCCGCCTGGCAGAGCACTCCTCAAGGAAAAGCAGACTCCTATGCGCGCTTCAGTTGTTTTGGCTGGCTTGTTCGCGCTGGTGCTGGCGGGAGTCGCGACTGCGCAGGTCCAGACGCTGACCGTAGGCGGACGCACCTATTCACTGCCGGCGGCCACCCCGGTCGTCATCGATGGCGAGCCGGGCACGCTGTCCGACCTGCTGGGTCGGCCAGCCGGCATGCAGGTGCGCTGGCAGGCGCCGAACGGCCCACTGCGCGGCGCGGCGCCAACACCGATCTTCAGCTACACCCTGATTGGCCCGGTCACCCGGGTCGCTCCGCTGGAAGTGCTCGGCCAGCCAGTCACGATCACCGCCGACACCGTCATCGAGGGTTTCACCGACGCCGGCGGCCTGACAATCGGCGCGCCGATGATCATCGCCGGCCTGGTCGATCCGAACGGCAGCGTCTACGCAACACTGGCCGTGCGGCGTGGCGCGCAGGGCAACAAGTTTCTGGTTGGCGGCTACGTGACAGAACTCGTCGCGGCTCAGCCGCGACTGCGCATCGGCAGCCAGTGGATCGACACCACCGGCATCGCCTTTGCCGGCTGCGCCGGTGCGCTGCCCGCTGCCGGCGATTACGTGGAACTGCGCGCCGACAGCATCGCCGGCTTCGTGCCGGGCGATACGATCGATACCGTCACCGAAGCACGCTGCGCATCGCCGGTGCCGCCCGGCACGCCCGGCGCCCAGGGATTTCTCGACGGCATCGTCGGCGCAGGCATCAACGGCGCGTCGTTCGAACTCGGCGTTCTGACGATCACCTACGGCGCCACGACCGTGTTCGAGTTCGGCGGACCGGACGAACTGGATCCGGGCACCGAAGTGTCGGTCGAAGGCACATTCACCGACGCGACGACACTCGCGGCGGACAGCGTGGTGTTCGTGCGCCCGCCGGTACGCTTCGAGGGGCCAATGGCGCCGGCCGACGTCACGCCCGGGCAGTCGCTGCGGCCCTTCGGCGTGACCGTGAACTACAGCGCTCAGGTGCGCGACGACGACGGCATCCTCGCGGACGGATTGACCGCACCGGGACAGGTTCAGGTGCGCGGCTGGCTTGATCGTAATGGCACCGCGTTCGCCGCGCGCGTGCGCGAGCGCGGCGCCCCGGATCCTTCGGATGTCGCGCTGCGCGGGCCTGTGGCCGCCGTGGGGCGTCCCCGATTCACGGTGCAAGGGCTGGCTATCGATACGACGACCGCGACGTTCTCCGACGCGGACGGCGACGCGATGACAGCGGACCAGTTCTTCGCGGCGCTCCGCCTCAATCACGTCATCGATCTCGGCGCGGCGAGCTGGAACGCGTCCACACGCACCTTGAGCGGCGGCGCGATCACCCTGCTCGGGTTCGAGCATACCCAGCCGATACCGGGCGACCCCGGCGCGTTCGTATCGGGCACTGCCCGCAGCTACGGCGCAAGGGACCTCATATTTGCAGCGGGCTTCGAGCCGGCACCGCTGCGCTGATCGCAGCGAGCTTGGGAAGGCCGCCGGGGCGGCCCTGAACGTCGAATGCACCGATGAACCGATAAACAGGTAAGCATTGGCAACGACGTGGCGAGAACCGGTAGCCGGTCAGCGCACGATGCCGGCGATTGCCGCCACCGCCTCCACCGCAAGCCGGCAGACCTCGACGGCGGGCAGGCGCGCGTCGATGGTGAGCGCACCCGGCGGCGGCGGTTCCATTCGTGCGAGCACCTCGCCGACGACGTCCGGATTGCGGTCGCGCGCGAGGTGGCGATTCTCCGCCACGTCACGGGCGATGCGCTCGCGCGCCAGTTCGGAAGGACAATCCAGAAACAGCGGCACCGCGGTATAGGCGTAGGGGCGGATGACCTGGTCGACGCGGGCCAGATCGGCGCGGCGCGAGAATGTGCAGCCGTCGATGACGCTGGATTCGCCGAGCATGCAGTTGACTTCCAGCGCCAGCAGCACACCGCGGAAGGAAGCACGTTTCTCGACAAAGCTGTAGCTACAGCGCGGAAACATCGCATGCCGGATAGCGTCGCGATCGACACGGCGATAGTCCAGCAGATCGGCCAGCGCGCGGGCTACCACACTCTTGCCGGCGCCGGGCAGGCCGATCAGCGCGACCACGACGGGCTGC
>JAAFHE010000420.1 GCA_013298265.1 Lysobacterales bacterium
GCGTTCCAGTTGACGTGGCGTGCGACGCGCTCGCGATAGATCGCGCGCATCGCCGCACACTGGCCGGCGCTGAGTCGGCCGAGGTCTTCGGGATAGCGCAGTCCGCTGC
This sequence comes from Lysobacterales bacterium, assembly GCA_013298265.1. GTDB lineage: Bacteria > Pseudomonadota > Gammaproteobacteria > Xanthomonadales > Rhodanobacteraceae > Tahibacter. The sequence goes on from JAAFHE010000420.1 coordinate 110, forward strand.
TCTGCATGTAGTCGATGAGATCCTGCAGATACGGGCGCTCGTCCATGCACGCCAGCGCCGGGTGCGCGTCGAGCATGGTCTCCAGCAGCGTCGTGCCGGATCGTGGAAAACCAACGACGAAGACTGGGCTTGCCGCCGCGTCCGGCGCCGCCGGGTCGGGCTGCCAGGCCGAATACTGCCGCGCGTCGAGCCGGTGCCGCACTATCGCGAACGGTTCGCCGGCATGGTCGAACAGGTCCGGCGCGCGGGCGCGCGTCTGGGCGCAGCGAACCGCGTGGGCTTGCTGCAGCGCGCGCATCGCGGCGGCCGGATCGCCGTCGCGATCACAGGCTTGCGCCAAGGAAAAGTACATGTTTGCGTTATGCAGCGCCTTGCCGCCGCCGCGCAGCAGCGCCTCGTGCTGCGCCCGCGTGGCCTGCGCATCCGGGCCGCGCGAGGCCAGTGCTGCTTGCAGCAGAGCCAGATCTTCCGTCATCGCCGCACCGAGATCGTCGCGGGCCGCCAGTGCTGCGGCAATGGCCGCGGCTTCGGTCAGGCGGTTGCAGCGCTCATGCACGGCGGCCGCACGCAAGAGCACGCGCGGATGCTGCGGATCGCGCACACAGGCCAGTTGCAGCAGACTCTGCGCCGCGGCCGGGGCGTCGAGCCGGAACAGCAGCCAGGCCGCTTCGGCCAGCAGGGCAGCGTCCGCGTCGTGCCAGCACAGGTCATGGTTCAGCAGTTCACGCGCTTTGCGCGACTCGCCGGTCTCGAACGCGGCGACTGCCGCGTAGGTGCGGATTTCCGCATCCTGCGGCGCCTGCCGCAGGGCGCGCTCGAGCCACCGCGTCGCCGCGTGCGGCTCGGACGCATCGAGCGCGTTGAGGCCGAGATTCAGCAGCACGCCGGCGCGTTCGCCGCCACGTCGCAGCGCCTCGCGCAGCGCAGCGTCAGCCTCGTCGTTGCGGCCGGCGTCGCGTAGCGCGTTGCCAAGGTTGTTGCAGGATTCGAAGCCGGCGCCAGGCAGAGCGGCCTGGGCACGCAATAGCGGTATGGCCTCCTCGAAGCGCTGCTGCGCCTGCAGGCTCAGCGCCAGCAGGGTGCTGGCTGCGGCGTTGGCCGCCTGCGTCGCGAGTAGCTGCAGGCAAACCTGCTCGGCCTCGCGATAGCGGCCGTTTTCGAGATGAGTGAGCGCGTCGGCGAGCATGCGGAGACCGGTGTTGCGGGACGACCGCAGTATCCGTGGCGCTGTTCCGTGACGGCAATCGATACCGCACCGCAGCCGGCCATTCGCGCAGTTGCGGCAACGCTGCGCGCGCCAGCTCGGCGCTACGCACGCTATGCGACAATCACGATTTCCTGCGGGCGCCTGCGCCGCGCCGTGACGAGCCGTCTGCCGTGATCATTTCGCACAAGTACCGCTACATCTTCTTCGCCGTGCCCAAGACCGGCACGCATTCGATACGCCAGGCGCTGCGTCCCTACATGGACGAGGCCGATCAGGAACAGGTCGGCCTGTTCGTGCAGAAGCGCTTCACAATGCCGGAGCTCGGCGCCATCGGCCACGGCCATCTCAGCGTGCGCCAGGTCGAGCCGGTGCTCGGCGACCAGTTCCGCGACTATTTCAAGTTCGCGTTCGTACGCAATCCTTACGACCGCTTCGTTTCCTACTGCGCGTTCATGAGCCGCCAGAGCGGCCAGTTCGACCAGAACCCGCGTGCCGTCATGCGTCATCTGATCCGCGATCGTCCGCCCCTGGAGCACATCCTGTTCCGGCCGCAATACGAATTGCTGGTCGATGCGCAGGACCGTCTCGCGATGGATTTCGTCGGCAAGAGCGAACGGGCCCAGGCCGACTACGAACAGATCTGCGCACGCCTGGGTTTTCCGGCGGAGACGCTGGGCCAGGCCAACAGCTCCAAGCACCGCCCGTATACGGAGTACTACGACGACGAGTTGCGTGCGCTCGTCGGCAATTTCTATCGTCGGGATCTCGAATTGTTCGGCTACGAGTTCGCCGGTCCGGTGGACTGAATGGCTCGGCGCGGTCCACGGCGCAACCCGGCGGCCAGCGCCGCGGCGATGCTGCCGCTGGTGATGGCCGCGATATCGAACGCATCCAGGCGTGCCCAGGCGATGGCACTGGCCAGTTCGAAGCCGATGTTGCCGAGGATGTCGGTCATGCGCATGCCCAGCAGCATGGCGGCACGGCCGCTCGCGATCATCCACAGCGCATAGCCCGAAGCGAGCAGCGCGAACAGCGCGGCGCACAGCGCCGCCAATGCGCTACTGCGCGGCCCGTTGCCGGCCAGTACGCGGCCGATGAGCAGACCCAGCGGCAGCGCCAGGAAACTCAGCTCATCCTGCCGCCACAACGCCGCGAGCGCCCATACCGCGCCGCCAGCCAGCGCGACCATCAGCGCGGTGGCGAGGCCGAACAGATTGAGCGTCGGCGACCGCTGCTCAGTGCGCATCGTGGCGATCGCGAGTGCGCAGAAGGTTCGGCATCGGCATGAGCGTTTTCGGCGGCGAAGGGCCGCGCATCATAGCCGTGCCGCGGTCCGGGCGTCTGCCGGCTGCTACGCATCCGGATCCAGCAGCCAGGCTTGCGGATGGTGCCGAAAGCCGATGTGCGGGTAGTAGTCGACGGCCGCGGGCGCGGCGAGCAGCACGATCTTGGCCTGCGGCGCCGCAAGTTGCGTGCGCCGTATGAGTTCGCGGCCGATGCCGCGACGCTGATACGCCTCGTTCACCGCAAGATCGGCCAGATATGTCGTGAAGCCAAAGTCGCTGACACTGCGTGCGATGCCGACGAGCTGCGCACCGTCCCAGGCTGTCACGATCAGGTTCGCGTGAGTGAGCATGGCACCGAAACGCGCGTCGTCGCCGATCGGCCGGCGTGCGCCAAGCGAGCAGCTGGCGTACAGCGCGCGCGCCGTGACGAGGTCGGGCACACAGTCATCTCGATAGTCGATCACGTATCGGCTCCGTCATTGGCGATCACGCGCCGCACCGACGCGGGCAACGGTGCTGTGCAATCGTCGGCGGCAATCGGTGCGGCATAGCGCGTCTGCAGCGGCACCACGCCGGCCCAGTGGGCGAGGTCGCGGTCGGCCGGATCGTCGCGCGGCCCGCCCTCGCGCACTTTCGCGCTGGCATCGTCGATGGTGAAGCGCAGCAGCAGTGTCGCGGCCAGCTCGTTGCGATCCGATGGCCGCGATTCCGCTGCGCGTCCGGGCAGGATCGCATCGACGAAGCGCGCGAGTGCAGCGGCTTTTTCCGCTACGTCGTCGACGACGCGTGCGGTGCCGAAGCAGACGACCGAGCGATAGTTGGCCGAATGGTGGAAATGCGAGCGCGCCAGTACCAGCGCGTCGACATGGCTGACGCTGATGCAAGCCGGAATACCGTCGGCCAGTCCACGCATGAGCCGGCTCGCGATCGACCCGTGCAGCAGCACGTCATCGCCGTCGCGCGCATACAGCATGGGAATGACGAAGGGCTGTGCGTCGACGCAGAACCCCACATGGGCGAGAAATCCCGCATCGAGTACGGCGTGGACGTCGGCCCTGTCGTAGCGGGCGCGTTCCTTGCTGCGGCGGACCTGATTGCGGGCGATGGGAGGCATGCGTGGCTCCAGCTCTTGACGTGGCCAGTATCTGGTCCAGAATTGGCTCTACCAAGAACCGCAATCACTGCGTGAGAAAGGGCCAATCGTGTACCTGGAACTGGACGGCAACGGCGCGCTCTATGCGCAGCTCACGCGAGCTCTGAAGGCGGCCATCCTGGCCGGACGGGTCGCCGCCGGCGCACGCCTGCCGGCAACCCGGGTGCTTTCTAGAGAAATGGATCTTTCCCGAAATACCATACTGGCCGCTTACGAGCAGCTGCATGCGGAAGGTTTTCTCGTCGGCAAGGTCGGTTCCGGCAGCTACGTGGCGGAGATCGAGGCGGCGCGCCAGCCGCGCACGGCACCGCGAGTCGTGCCGACCAGTCCGGTGGCGCGCTACGCCAAGCGCGCGCGTGAAGTCTTCGACGACATCATTCCCGGACGGCAGTACAAGGGCCTGCGCTACAACCTGCAGTACGGCCTGCCGTTGACCAACCCGACTCTGACCAGCGCCTGGCGCCGCGCGCTGGCCCAGGCCTCGGCGCATGCCGAACTGGACTATCCCGACCCGCAGGGACTGCAGAGCCTGCGCGAGCAGATCTGCGACTACCTGGCGAGACGTCGCGGCATCGTCTGCGCCGCCGACGACCTGCTCATCGTTTCGGGCACGCAGCAGGCGTTCTTTCTCGCCGCGACCGTGCTGGTCGAGGCGGCCGACGGCGTGATTCTCGAAGACCCGCACTACCG
>JAAFHE010000042.1 GCA_013298265.1 Lysobacterales bacterium
CGTCGCGATCACTCACAGCCGCAACGGTCGCGGCAAGCTCACGATCCGCTATCACAGTCTGGAAGAACTCGACGGCATCCTCGGCCGCATCAAGTAGGCGTTACCTGTCGGCAGCCGCACTGCCGTTGCATCCGATGTAACCGCCGCGTGAAAGCGTTTTGGTGCAACGAGGGTCTGTATGCGCGTGAGCAGCCGACAACGACAGTTCGACGCCCTCGTCCGGGCGCACAACGGAGACCTTTATCGCTACGCCTACTGGCTGTGCGGTGATTCGTCCCTGGCTCAGGACCTGGCCCAGGAAACCTTCCTGCGCGCCTGGCGCTCGCTTGATGCGCTACGCGAACCGGATGCGGCCAAGGCCTGGCTGATCACCATATTGCGTCGCGAGCATGCGCGCCTGTACGAGCGCAAGCGCCTGGAGACCACCGACATTGGCGAACTGGAACTGGACGACCGCGATTCGCTCACCCCCGAACAACTGGGCGAGGATTCCATCGTGCGCGCCGCCATGTTGCAGCTCGAACCCAAGTACCGCGAACCCCTGCTGCTGCAGGTGCTCGGTGGTTTTTCCTGCGACGAGATCGCGCGCGAGCTCGGCCTGGGCGCCGCTGCGGTCATGACACAGCTGTTTCGCGCACGCCAGAAGCTGAAAAGTCTGCTCGTTGACGGCCGCAGCGAGGCCCGCGCATGAACTGCCTCGACTACCGCCGCGAGCTGGCCCCGGATCCGCGCCGCGAGAGCGCCGAAATGCAGGAACATCGGCGGGGCTGCGCCGGCTGCTCGGCGCACCATGCGCGCGCGCTGGGGTTCGAACTCGCGTTGAAGCGCGCGCTGGCCGTGCCCGTGCCCGACGGCCTGGCCGAACGCATTCTGTTGGCGCAGACCACGAGTGAGCGTGCCGACCGTGGCCGGCGGCGCCGCCTCGGATTTTTCGCTGCCGCGGCAGTCTTGCTGGTCGCGTTGGGTCTGGGCGTGCATCAGCTACAGATTTTTTCTCCGCTCGCACAGCAACTCATCGTCCATCTGCAGCACGAACCCGCTGCTCTGGTCACGCATACGCCGCTGCCGGTAGCGGACGTCGAGCGCCGCTTCAGCCAGCGTGGCGTGCGCCTTGCGGCGCCGCCGCCGGCCGGCATCAGTTATGCGCAGACCTGTCCGGTCGGTCTGCTCGGTTCGGTGCACATGGTCATGCCCGAGCGCGAAGGCCCGGTCACCGTGTTTTTCCTTCCTGGTCACACGGAACCGCGCAGCGACTATGTCGACGGCGATGGCGGCATGCGGGTGCGCGCCATACCAATGGCGGCCGGGACGCTCGCGCTGGTGGCCGCTGAGGCGCGTCATTTCGACACCCTGGAAGCGGGCTGGCGGCGCAGTCTGGAAGGCAGTCCTGCGACGGCCGCCGGTGTACCGTAGCGGTTTGCCGCCTGCTGCGGCTGTATGCCGCGTTTGGGCCTGGGCGGCGCAACGGCGATAATGCGCGCCGCACCTGCTCCGGACTCCCGCAATGCCCCAGATTTCCGTCGTCGTGCCCGTCTTCAACGAACGCGACAATGTCAAACCGCTGATCGACGAGATCGTCGCCGCGCTGCGTGGCCGGCATGATTTCGAGATCGTCTACGTCGACGACTGCAGCAAGGACGACAGTCTTGCCGTGTTGCAGGGGCTCAAGTCGCAGGTACCCGAGCTGCGCGTCATCAAGCACATTTCACAAAGTGGACAAAGCACCGCCGTGCGCAATGGCGTCAAGGCGGCGCGCGGCGCCTGGGTCGCCACCCTCGACGGCGACGGCCAGAATGATCCGGCCGACATTCCCAAACTCATCGCCGCGCGCGACACCGGCCCTGCCGACGTCAAGCTTTATGCCGGCTGGCGCGTCAACCGGCAGGACACCGGCAGCAAGCGCTGGGCCTCGAAGATCGCCAACGCGATTCGTTCGCGCCTGCTGCGCGACGCCACGCCGGACACCGGCTGCGGCATCAAGCTGTTCGAGCGCGAGGCGTTCCTCGATCTGCCGTACTTCAACCACATGCACCGCTACCTGCCGGCCCTGATGCAGCGCGCCGGCTGGAAAACGGTCAGCGTGCCCGTCAACCATCGCGCCCGCGGCGCCGGCGTATCCAAGTACAACAATCTCAATCGCGCCCTCGTCGGTATCGCCGACCTGCGCGGCGTGGCTTGGCTGATCCGCCGCGCCAAGCGCACTGCGGTCGAAGAAGTGCAGTAGCCCTCTCCGCATGACCGGGGCGCCGCACGCGGCGCCCGGCTCAACCCTTGCGACGGCGTCCGGCGACAGTGCTGCGACGCCGGCCGTCGTGTCGGCGTCCATGGTCCGGCACAACCTGTTGCCGTTATGCGCAGGACGCGTGCCCGCAAGACGCCGCCGTTGCGGCAGTCCGTTGCCACGGATTGCGGCCAGACTGCGGCCGCGACACCACCCACCATGCCACAGGGAAAATTATGAAAGGAAAACTGATCTCCGCTCTGCTGGCCTGTTCGGCCGCACCGCTCGCGCACGCACAGAGCTGGACCCAGGTCATCGAATCCGCCACGCCGGCGCAGTTCCTCTCGTTGGCGCCCGAGCGCGCGCTGGCGGCCGACGGCGAAGGCCGCTTCTTCGTGCAGACGGGCAATCTGCGCATCGTGGGGCCGTCGTCGATCGACGTGCATGCGCTCGACCACAAAGGCAATCGGCTCACGGCGCTGACTTCGCCGCTGCCACCCTTCAACGACGGCCGCTTCGTGCCGCATGGCATCAGCGCGCGTGCCGGTGATCGCGTCAACTGGGTCGAGTCCGGACCGGACGGCGCGCGCCAGCATCGCGTGTTCCTGTATCGCGCGGACCAGACGGCCTTCAGCCGCGCCGTCAGTTTCCAGGCCGGTGCCGTCGTCACTCATGCGCTCAGCAACGGCAGCGGCGGCATGCATATCGCCTATCGCTCGCCAAACCTGCAGACGCGTCCGCTCCTGGTCTTCTACGGCGTCGGTTCGGCCTATTGGTCGCACTACGTCGGCGGTTGCGCGGGTGGCACGAATATGCCGGTCGAACTGCTAGCGCTGGATCTCGACGCGTCGGCCGGCACGCTGAACGCGGTCAGTCGTTGCCTCGACGCCGCAGGCGCCGGAACGATCGCCGTGCAGGCCTTCGATCCCGCGACCGGCGCGTTGCTGGCTGTGCGCCGTGCTTGGCCGTATCCGGACAGCGCCGCGCCCGTCGTCGCGGCCCAGCCGATCGGCAACGGTGCGTTCGTGCTTGAACAGCACGATGCAGTCAGCGGCGAGCGTGTGCTGCGCCGGGTCGATATCGACTTCGATGGCGACGCCCTGCCGCTGCCGGCTGGATTCGTGCCGCAGACCGTTGCGCGACATACCGGCGGCGGACTGATTCCCGCCATCAACACGACCGGTCACGCGATCGGCGCCTGGCAATTCATCGACGGGCGCGAACTATGGCTCGATTTTCCGGCCCTGTCTGGAGCCAACTTCCCGTACCTGCCGGATTTCCCGCCGACGCGTTTCGCCTGGAGCGGCGATGGCCTCGGCAACAGTGTCGTCGCGTTCAAGCTGCCGCAGTCTGATGAATCCGGCCCGGTGCAGGTCGTTGCGATGAGCCCGCAAGGCAAGCAGATGTGGCGGCGCAGCATCGACAGCTATCGCTTCACGCAGCCGGTCGGCAACGTCGCGCTGATCGCCGTCCCGGACAGCGAGGAAGTCGTGCTCGCCGCCGATGAGATTGCGGCGGACGAGGCCGGCTCTGTCGTTCCGACGGGCGTGATCCATGTCGAGCAGTTCCGCATCGAGGAAGGCGGCGGCACGATTCCTTGGCCGCCGATCCTCTGGCCGGCCGTGCGCTCGACGCCGTAACACGCTGCCGCACCACCCTGGCCGTGCGCGCCGTCCGGCCCATGGACGGCGCGCGCAATCGGCTTATGCTGCACGCTCTTTGAACCGTGGAGCTTGTCGCATGGGCCGTCTTGCTGTTGCTTTGCTGCTGCTGCTCCCTGTTGCCGCTGCGGCCGCCGACCGCGTGACAGGAAAAGCCTTCGCGACGCGATCCGAAGTGATCGCGCCGCAGGGAATGGTCGCGACGTCGCAGCCGCTTGCGACACAGATCGGCCTTGACGTGCTCAAGCAGGGCGGCAGCGCGCTGGATGCCGCGATCGCCGCGAATGCGGCGCTCGGCCTCATGGAGCCGACCGGCAGCGGCATCGGCGGTGACCTGTTCGCCATCGTCTGGGATGCCAAAACGCAGAAGCTCCATGGCTACAACGGGTCGGGCCGATCACCGAACTCGCTGACCCTGGACTGGTTCACCGAGCACGGCTACACCGACATCCCGCCACTCGGTCCGTTGCCGGTGTCCGTGCCCGGCTGTGTCGATGCCTGGTTCGCCCTGCATGAAAAGTTCGGCCGCCTGCCGATGAAAGACCTGCTGGCGCCGACCGTGCGCTACGCACGCGAGGGTTTCCCGCTGAGCGAGCTGATCGCCTACTACTGGCAGCGTTCTGTGCCGCGCCTGTCGAAGTTCCCGGGTTTCAAGGAGCAGTTCACGCGCGACGGCGTCGCGCCGCAGAAGGGCGAACGCTGGAAGAACCCGAACCTCGCCAATACGCTCGAAGCGATCGGCAAGGGCGGCCGGGACGCGTTTTACAAGGGGCGCATCGCCAAGGTCATCGGCGACTACATGAAAGCCAACGACGGCTTTCTCAGCGCCGAGGATCTCGCCGCGCACCGCGGCGAGTGGGTAGAGCCGCTGTCGACCAGCTACCGCGGATACGACGTCTGGGAACTGCCGCCGAACAGCCAGGGCGTGGCCGCGCTGGCCATGCTGAATATTCTCGAAGGCTACGATTTCAAGAAAATCGAATTCGGCAGTGTTGAACATGTGCATCTGTTCACAGAAGCCAAGAAGCTCGCCTTTGCCGATCGCGCGCAGCATTTCGCCGATCCGGCGTTCGTCAAACTGCCGCTTGATGGCCTGGTGTCCAAGGACTACGCCGCCGAGCGGCGCAAGCTGATCGGCGCGACCGCGGCCAGGTCGGTGGAAGCCGGTCATCCGCCTCTCGACGACGGCGACACCATTTATCTCACCACGGCCGACAAGAACGGCAACATGGTCTCGCTGATCCAGTCCAACTATCGCGGCATGGGTTCGGGCATGGCGCCGACGGGACTGGGCTTCATCCTGCAGGACCGCGGCGAGATGTTCGTGCTCAAGGCCGGCCACCCGAATTCCTACGCGCCGGGCAAGCGGCCGTTTCATACCATCATCCCGGCCTTCGTCACCAAGGCCGGCAAGCCCTGGCTCAGCTTCGGCGTCATGGGCGGCGCGATGCAGCCGCAAGGTCACGTCCAGATCGTCATGAACCTCATCGACTTCGGCATGAACCTGCAGGAAGCCGGCGACGCCCCGCGCATCCAGCACGACGGTTCGACCGAACCGACCGGCCAGGCCACCGCAATGAGCGACGGCGGCGAAATCAACCTCGAAACCGGCTATAGCTGGGAAACCGTGCGCGGCCTTATGCAGAAAGGCCACAAGGTCACCTATGCCGACGGCCCCTACGGCGGCTATCAGGCGATCGCCTGGGACGAGAAGAACCAGGTCTGGATCGGCGCGTCGGAGAGCCGCAAAGACGGCCAGGCCGCCGGATACTGATCCTGCGCCGGCCAGCCGCCGGGCTGCGCCGTTGCCACGCAATTTGCAGACTTTGTAACACCGTGTAACCTGCGGGGCGTTTGGCTCGCGCGAGGACGCTTCGATGTTGAAAGTCCTGATTGCCAGTTGCAAAGGCGGTTGCGGCAAGACCACGCTGGCGACGCACCTTGCGGCGCACTATGCGGTCGAGGGCAAGAACACCGTGCTGGTGGATTGCGACCGGCTCGCGTCCAGCCGGCATTGGTGCGAGCGCCGCGCCGGCCTGGCCAGCGCCGTATTGCCGATCGACGGTACCCGGCGCAACTGGCGTGAACGCATCCCTTCGGGTGCCGACTGCGTCATCGTCGATACGCCTGCCGGCGCGAGCGTCGACGATGTCGACGGGCTGCTCGACTTTGTCGACGCCGTGCTGATCCCTGTATTGCCGTCGCCGTTCGATCTCGAGGCCTGCCGGCCCTTTGTCGAATCCATCGCCGGACTCAGCCGCATCAAGCGCGGCAAGGTCGTCGCGGGACTGGTCGGCAACCGCCTGCGGCCCTGGACGCAGGCGAGCCAGTTCGCTCTGGAGGAAATGCGGCAGTTCGCCCTGCCGGTGATCGCGCAACTGCGTGACACGCAGGGATATGTCGTCGCCACCGGACTGGGCAAGAGCCTGTTCGACTACCACGCCGAAGCGGTGCGCTCGCACCAGGACGACTGGAAGCCGCTGCTGAAGTGGCTCAAGAAGAGCGGCGCATAGCCACTTTCCGGCGTGCCGTCATCGTCGCCGGAGTCACGCGGCCTGTCGCCGCCGAATTGGCCCGCCGTTCCTTTCGCAAAACCGTTACTGGCGATCGGCACACTTGCGGGCATGCCTGCCTTTGTCCGCTGCCGATTGCCGCCAAGCCCGTTCAAACCCGGTCCGTTCGTGCGGAGCCTGCTCGTGTTGCCCCTGAACCTGCTCCTACTGAACCTGTTCGCGCATGCCGCCTCCGCGGCGGAGGCGGAATCGCTCGAGGCCATCCGGACCGAACTGCGTCCGGAGTTCGCCGATCTTGCCGGCACCCGCAGCGTACCGGGACTCGGCATCGCCCTGGTCGTTGACGGCCGTACGCGCTGGATCGAGAGCTTCGGCTTCGCCGACCGCGCCACTCGCCGTGTGCTGACCAACGAGACGCGCCATGCGCTCGGCGACCTGAGCAAGCCTTTTATCGCGGCGCTCGCGCTGCGCCTGGCGGCCGAAGGCCGCGTCGACCTGGCCGCGCCGGCGGTGCGCTACCTGCCGCAGCTAGCCATCGCCGGTGGCGATACCCAGGCCGCAACGCTGACACGCCTGCTGACCCATCACGCCGGGCTCCCGCCCAACCATCTCGCCGGCATGTATCGTGACCAGATCGAGCCCGGCGTGGAATCGCCGCCACCCGAAGCGCTGTACTTCGCCCAGGTGCCCGGCCAGGTCTACGCCTACTCCAACATTGGCGTGGAACTTGCCGCGCGGGCGCTGGCCGCCGCCGGCGAGTCGCCCTACGCGTCGCTGCTGCAGGACAAGGTGCTCAGCCCGCTGGGTCTGCGCCACACCGGGTTTGCAGCCGAAGACGACGACGCCCGCGGACATCGCAAGGGCAAGCCAATCGTCGCGCCACTGGCGCGCGAACAGGCGGCGCTGGGCCTGCGCGGCAGTCTCGCCGACCTCGCCCGCCTGGCCGAGCAGCTGACCGCGGCCGAACCGGCCATGGACCTGAGTGCGCTGTTCGCGCCCCACAACACCGAATCGGTGCTTGATCTGGATTACCGCAACGGTCTCGCCTTTTCGCTGTTCGCCGACCAGCGCGCGAGCGTGGGCACCGTGGCGCGACTGACGTCGCTGTATCCGGGTTCGCGCGCGCGCATCGACATCGCGCTGCGCCAGCGCACTGCGGTGATCGTGCTGGCCAACGGTGCCGATGCCGGCGATGCGGTGGACGAAACGAGCGACCGCCTGCTCGACGGCTGGCTGCAGGCTGTCCACGGTATCGCGCCGCGCGAGCGCAAGGCGCCCTTGCCCGAAACCGCCGAATGGCCGCAGACGGCCCGGCCGGACGAGGCTGCGCGCTACTACTCCAGCGCCGCGGGCCTGGTCGAACTCACGCCGGATGGGACCGATTTCGATGTGCGCGTGCTCGGCCTGCGCTTCTCCGCCGAGCGCCGCGAGGACGGCTGGTATCGCCTGCATCTGCGCGTGCTCGGCCTGCCGCTCGATCCGGGACCGCTGCGCCGCGTGCTGGTCGCGCCGGCCCGCGTCGATGGCCACCGCGTGCTGATCGTCTGGACCGTGCGCCGTCGCTTCCTGATCGGCAGCGCCTGGGATCCGCCGGCGCTCAGCCCGGTGCTGCAGGCACTGGCCGGGCAATACCGTCTGCTCAACCCGGACCGCATCACCAACGAGCTCGGCATTGCGCAGATGCGCGTCGACCTGAACGACGGGGTGCTTGGCGCCAGCTATCCGCTCGACATCCCGCTGCTGCGCACGCGCGTGCCGCTGGAACCCTATCCGGCGGATGGCGGCGGAACGGACTCGTTGCGCGTGCCGGGACTGGGTTCCATCGTCGGCGAACGCCTGCGCGTGGAGCGCAGCGACGGCAGAACGCGGCTGCACTATTCCGGCTATGTGTTCGAACGCGAATGAGCGGTCGCCAAACCCGCCCGGGCTTGGTGCACCATAGGGCTCTTAACGACAGGCGAGGAAGCCAGCCATGCAAGAACTCATCCTGCTGCGACACGCCCACGCCGGCAATCCCGGCGCGGAACAGGCCGACGGCGACCGCACGCTGAGCCTGACCGGCGAGGCGGAAGCGGAAGCTGCGGCGGAGTGGCTCAAGGCCAGCGGCGCGCGGCCGCAGCGCGTGCTGTGTTCGCCGTCGACACGCACGCGGCAGACCCTGGAACGTGTGCTCGCGCGCATCGAGTATTCCGACACGCGCTACGAACCGGCCATCTACGAAGCCACGGCCGGCGACCTCATGGGCCTGCTCGACCAGCACCGCGACGCCGGACAGGTGCTGCTCGTCGGCCACAATCCCGGCATCGAAACCCTGGTCGCCCTGCTCGCTACCGGCCAGTCCGGCGAATTCCGCGGCGTGCCGCCGGCTGGAATCGCCTGGCTGGAAATCGGCAAGGACAAGGACATCGAACCGGGCAGCGGCAGCGTGAAGGCGTTCTGGTCGCCCTAGGCGGACGGCCCATGCCCCAGCCGCGCGCCTGGAGCCTCACGGGCGCCCTTCTACTGGCGCTGGCCGGTGCTACGGCCCGAAGCGAGCCCGTCGCTTTGGACCCGGCGCGTTCCTCGGTCGAATTCGAGGTGCGCGTGATGTGGATGTTCGACGTCGCCGGCCGCTTCGGAGCGGTTACCGGCGAGGTCGACATCGACCACGATGCCCGCACTGCTCGCGTGCGTGCCCGTATCGACACCCGCGCGGTGTCGATGCGCCGCACGAGCCACGAGGAGTGGGTCAAGTCGGACGAATTCTTCGACGCGGCCCGGCATCCCTACATCGTGTTCGACTCCGACCCCTTTCCGCTCGCAATGCTGGAACTCGGCGGCGACATCGCCGGCAATCTCACCCTGCGTGGGCAGACCCGGCCGGCGAGCCTGCGGCTGCGTCCAACCGAGTGTCCCGGCGCCGTCGCGCTGAGCTGCGCCGTCGTCGCCGACGGCACCGTACAGCGCAGCGATTTCGGCATGCGCACGCGCCGCGCTACCCTCGCGGACAAGGTGCGCCTGCACTTCATTGTGCGCACCGTTGCGCCGCCCGAATGAAACGGACCTGATGCAGATGCGGAATGGACGCCTGATCCTGCTGGCACTGGCGGCACTGCTGCTGGCCGGATGTGCGCTGTCGCGCGAACGCGTGCGGCGAGCCGACGTGGTGGTCGAGCAGCTACGCGACCGTACCCTTAGCTGCGACCGTGCGGACCGCTGCGCGGCCGACTCGCCGTATCACGAGCTGTACCAGGAGAGCGTGCAGGCGGTTGGCGCGCACCATTTCGTGACCCTGCTCGACCACGGCGCCGACTCGCTCGCGCTGCGTCTGCACCTGGTGCGCAGCGCACGCAAGAGTATCGAAGTACAGACTTTCATTTTTTCGCCGGACGACTCCGGCTACCTGTTCCTCGATGAACTGATCCGGGCAGCGCGCCGCGGCGTGCGCGTGCGCGTGATCGCCGATCAGCTGTTTTCGCTCGGCGATTACACCCTGCTCGCGCGCCTGGCGCGCGCCCACGCGAATTTCGAGTTGCGCCTGTACAACCCGGCGTTTGACGAAGCCGCGACGCAGCCACTGGAATTCGCCGCCAGCATCCTCTGCTGCTTTTTCCAGTTCAACCAGCGCATGCACAACAAACTGCTGCTGGTCGACGGCGAAACCGGCGTGGCTGGCGGACGCAACTACGAAGACCGCTATTTCGACTGGGACCCGGTGTTCGACTACCGCGATCGCGACGTGGCCGTGACCGGCGTCCATGCGGGCAGACAGATGCAGGCCTCGTTCGAGCAGTTCTGGTCGCACAAGCGCACGCGCACCATGACCCAGCTCAAGGACGTGAACCGCCGCGTGATGCAGATCGAGCGTGAGCCCGCGCCGCCCTGGGACACGCCGTCCTGGCAGCGGCCCGATCGCGTCGCGGCGATCCTGCGTCAGGCTGACGACGGCAACTGGATCACCGGCCGCTTCGTCTCGCACGGTTTTCGCGTTGCCGAGGTGGACTATTTCTCGGATTCGCCGAACAAGCCGCTCGAGCCGGAAAACCGCGCCGACAAGGAGCTTACGCGGCATATCGTCGATCTGCTCGAGCATGCCCGGCACGAAATCGTGCTGCAGACCCCGTACCTCGTCATCAGCCGGCCCGCGCGCCGCGTGTTCCGCGGCCTGCGCGAGCGCGTACCGGACCTGCGCGTGATCGTGTCGACCAACTCGCTGGCGGCGACCGACGCGTTCTACGTCTACGCGCTGTCGCACAAATATAAAAAGCGCTACATCAAGCACCTCGGCTTCGAGATCCACGAATTCAAACCGTTCCCCGGCGACGCCGCGCGCATGATTCCGGGCTACGAAACGTTGGCCGGCAGCGCGGACGATCCGCCGCAAAGCGATACCACGCCGGTGCCGGTCGACAAGGCAACTGGGCCGCGTGTCGGCCTGCATGCGAAATCTATCGTCATCGACGGCAGGATCAGCCTGATCGGCTCGCACAACTTCGACCCCCGTTCGGACAACTACAACACCGAGTCGGGCTTCATCATTCACGACGTGGCCTTTGCGCAGGCGCTGCGCGCATCCGTGCTGCGCGACACCGAGCCGCAGAACGCCTGGGTCGTCGCCAAGCGGCTCAGGCCGCTGCTGGTCGAACGTGTCAACAACGCGATCCACGATTTCTCCACCGCGCTGCCGCTGTTCGATTTCTGGCCGTTCCGCTACGCGACCAGCTTCGAGCTCAAGCCGGGCTGCGCGCCGCTGCGGACCAACGATCCGGGCTTCTACGACTGCTACGAAGCTGTCGGGGACTTTCCGGGCGTGGATCTGCCGCTGAAGCACATCTATACGCGCATCGTGACGGCGTTCGGAGCCGGGCTGGTCGGGATTCTGTGAGGCAATGCAGGCGGGGGCCAGATTCGCTTGTTCGGTGTGTTACGTAAGCAGTCCAGCAACACAGGCATCTGGACGCGCGGCAGCGTTGTACAGCCCGCCAAGGTTCAATTGACGCCGCGGGTCTGCACTGGCTAGTCTGCGCCGTCTCTGCCTATCCGAAGACCAGCCATGTCTCTGACCATCACGATCGACCTCGGCGACGCCGATCTGCAGCACTTCATCGACGGCATGACGAAGGCGCAGGAGGAAACCAAGCACCTGACCGCTCAGCAGATCACCGATGCGGCACGCAAGCTGCTGGCCGATTCCGCCAACGTGGTGGTGCCGCACTTCATTGCCGACCGACTGGCCAAGCTCGATGCCATGATCAAGATGGTCCACGACCTCGGCTGGGCACTGCCGGAAGAGGACAAGACCCGCGTCCTTTCCGCGCTGACCTATTTCGCTGATCCCAAGGATGTGATCCCGGATACCGTGCCGGTGCTGGGTTTCCTTGACGACGCGATCATGATTGAGCTCTGCGTGCGCGAGCTGAAGCATGAACTCGACGCGTATGACGATTTCTGCGACTTCCGCAACACCGAGGCCGGCCGCCTCGGTGTCGACCCGGCCAGCCATGACGTGCAGCGCGCGGAATGGCTCGAAGGACGTCGCGAGGAACTGCAGGACCGCATGCGCCGTCGCCGCCGCGATTCCTACAGCGGCAGCGGCGCCTCCTGGAAGCCGGCGCTGTTCAAGTTCGGCTGAGAGGTTGGCGGGTCGTTCCCGCCGCCGCCTGATTCATAAAAAAGCCTGCGGCGATGCCGCAGGCTTTTTTTATTACCGGGATTCGGCGCAACGGCAAGCCCGCTGCGCCGTAAACGGGAGTGCTCAGCCGCGGTAGTTGTTCATGAAGGCTGCCATGACCCAGAACCACGCGATCATGCCGATGACGCTCAGCCCGATGATGCCGATGTTCAATGCCCAGCCGTACCACGGCATCGGCGGA
>JAAFHE010000419.1:0-3941 GCA_013298265.1 Lysobacterales bacterium
AAGCAAGGGTGTAAACGCACAGGGTGACTTCGTATTCGTCGCAATGCCTTCGCTGCTTGGACTCAGTGCCGCGAATCCGGAAGCGATTCGCTTCGGCGACATCAACGGCGACGGCATCCTCGATGCGCTGATCCGCCGCGCCGACAACGTCTCGCCCGGCCTGCACGGCTGGGATGAGATCTGGACCTACATCTATGGCAACGGCCGCGGCTGGCATGGGCCGGAAGGCGGTCAATGCGTGCGCTCCGGCATGGCTGGCAATTGTCTACCAGTCGGCCGCGAAGGACAGGTCAGCCTGCTGGATCATGACGGCGACGGCCGCATGGATGTCTGGTCGCGCCGTTTCTCGAGCAGTTCCAACGGCGATCTCGGCTACGAGGTGATGCTCTGGGACGGCAGCGGCTTCGGCGAACCCACACCGACGTTCTTCCACGGCGGCGACAGCACCTGGATGCGTGGATTCGCCGACATCGACGGCGACGGCTATTACGACAATCTGATCATGCGTTCCAGCGAAGTCGGCGCTGCGTGGAAGACCAAGCGCTCGGTCAGTCATCACAAGCCGCGCAACGTGCTGTCGATGATCGGGCACGGTCTGGGCGCAACGACGTTCATCGACTATGCGCCGACGACGTTTTCGACGATCTACAAACGCGAATACAACTCGCGCACCCTGTCCTGGGGGCGCGGCAGTACGGTGCACGACGTCCCCGGGCCGCGCTACGTGGTCAGCCGCGTCCGCAGCAGCGCGCCGACCGCAGCAAACCCGAGCAACGTCGCCGAGATGCGCTACCGCTACGGCGGGTTCCGCATGCAGGGCGGCGGCCGCGGCGGACTTGGTTTCCGCCATGTCGTCAGCGTGGACGTTTCCAACGCGCAAACCAGCCTGACCGAGTACAACCAGCACTTCCCGCTGATCGGTACGCCGAAGCTGACCCAGAGCTGGTCGGCGGCGGCACCGGTCGATGTCTGTGTCGATCCCGACAGCGGAAGCTGCATGACGTATTCCGGCTGGACGCTCGGTAGCGTCGCTACGCCGACCGCGTCGATCAGCGATACGTGGCGCTGGCAGGTTCCGGGCAATTCCGCATACGACCCGTCGCTGAGCGCGTCGGCGCCGACGCCGATCCGCGTTATGCGCACGTCGACCGCGCACGTGAAGTACGACCGCGGTCAGTTCCTGTCGGCGGGCAACACCGCGTTCACGGCCTACGATGACTACGGCAACCTGCTGTCATCGACGAGCACCGACTTCGACAACGAGAGCCAGACGGTGGCGGCGCGCCAGATCAGCACGGTCAATGCCTACACCAACGACACCTCGCAATGGATACTCGGTCGTCTGACCAGCACGACCGTCACGACCACGCGCGGCAGTCTGACCAACACGCGCGCGACGAGCTTCAGCTACAACACGACTACCGGCCAGCTCGAAGTGGAGCGGCTGCAGCCGGGTGGCGCGACGAGCGAGAAGCTCATCAAGCTGCACGTCTACGACCCGTACGGCAACGAGACGAAGACGGTAACGTGCAGCTCGCATGTGTCGGAAGCCGCCTGCCGCGACACGAGCGCATCGACGATCGTTTTCCGGCCCACCGATCCCACTTACGTCCAGCGGGCAAGCGGCCGCTCGATGACCAGTGACGGCATTTTCCCGCAATCGGAATGGGGTCTGTTCCAGAACGGCAGCGGTGCGGTGCAGCGGACGCTACAGTCGGTCGAATCGCGCGACATGCACGGCAACCCGACGCAGACGCGCGATCGCCACGGCGTCATCGGCGTGGCCGGCTATGACGGCTTCGGACGGCGCCAGTTCGAAGCGCGTGCCGATGGTAGCTGGTCACAGGTCGAGCGGCGCTGGTGCGAGGCGTTCACCGGCGGCTTCGGCAGTCCGCGCGTCCCGTGTCCGGCTGGTGCGACCTACCGTCAGAAGGCATCGGCAGCGGGCGGCGCGGCGACATGGACCTATTTCGACGTACTCGACCGCGAGGTGCTCACGATCCAGAGTGGGCTGCTCGCGAGCCGGTACAACGCCGTGCGCAAGACCTATGACGCCCTCGGCCGCCTTTCCACCGTCAGCGAACCGTACGCGACGTTCAATCCGTCGAGTCCCAGCGTGGGGCTCGCGAACGCGGTATCTGTCTACGTAACGACGATGCAGTACGACGAGTTCGGCCGTGTCGTGCTGACGACGCATGCCAACAGTACCGCTGGCGCTCCCAGCGAGACTCGGGTCGTGCCGCAAGGGCGCAACGTCGAGACCTTCCTGCCGCGTAACGCGAACGGGATCAACCAGCGGACCGTGCAGATCGTCAACGGGCTCGGCGAGATCGTCCAGGTCATCGACCATCTTGGTTCCGTGCTGAGTTTCAGCTACGACGCGACCGGCAATGTGCTGACAGCGACGCGCAGCACGCACGATGGCAAGTTCGCGACGAGTTCTTCGATCTATGACGCACTCGGCCGACGTACGTCTTCCAACGACCCCGACAAAGGCATCTGGAACTACACCTATAACGCGCTCGGCGAACTCGTCACGAAAACAGCGGCAGGCAGTTGCGAGAAGACGTTCCGTGATGCGCTCGGGCGGCCGTTCGCACGACGCAACTACACCCGCGACACCTGCAGCGGCACGGTCGAGACGACGACCGACTGGACCTACGATGCGGCGTCGTTCGGCATCGGCGCGGTCTACGCGGTCACGCACAACGACAATGTGACCAGCTATTCGCGCGCACACGAATACGATGCGTTCGGACGGTCGAGCCGCGTCACCACGACGCTCGGCGGATCGGACTACATCTCGACCTCAACATACGACCAGTACGGCCGTCCGTTCCAGTCGTTCTTCGAAGGTACGAACATTCCGCGCAGCGGAGAGCTGACCGAGTACAACCTCCGCGGCCAACCGATCGTTCTGCGCAACGCATTCCCCGGCACCACCGGGCAGGTGTACCACGAGGTGCTCGATGCCGACCCGGCCGGCCGAGTCACGAAGGAACGCCGCTACGGCAGCGGCAATCTCGTGACCGAGCGCAAGTACGAGGAGTCGACCGGCCGGATCGAGTGGATTAAGACCGCCGGCGGCGCGCTGCAGAATCTGTCCTACGGCTACGACACGCTCGGCAACATGAGCTGGCGCGTCGACGCATCGGGCGGTGGGTATCTGCTCGAGAACTTTACCTACGACAACCTGCAGCGGTTCACATCGGCGTACTCCACGCCAGCCAGCGGTGCTGCTTTCTACTCGAACACGGCAGCCTACGACGGTCTCGGCAACAGCCTCGGACAGACCATGGGCACGAAGCCGAGCCTTTGCGCCGTCGATGAAGCCGTGCCGGGGCCGGGCGCCGTTTCGGCCATTGGCACCAACGTGTTCTGCTACGACGCACGCGGCAACCAGGTGCGCACGCTCGATCCGGCCAATTCCGCCGGTCTCGAGAAACGCAAGATCAGCTACACCTCGTATGACCTGGCGCGCGAGATCCGGTCCGACAATCCGTTCAGTGCGCACACGAGCGAATTCGCCTACGGGCCCGACCGGGAAGTGATCCTGCGCAAGAACTACAGCAATGCGACGCCGGCGTTGCCACAACAGACGTTCTATGCAGGCGGCGCGGAAATCATCCTGAAGCCGGGCACGACGAATCGCGACGTACGGCGCACGCTCGCCGGTGTCGTCATCACCCAGACCGTCAGCGCCACCGGCAGCCTCGTCGCGCAAAACATCGATGTACTGCTGACCGACGTACTGGGCTCCACCCATAGGCTGACCGACACCAACGGTGTGATTCGCAGCGGCAGCGGTGGGCAGCACTTCACGCCCTTCGGCGTGCGTGGCAGCGCGTCGAACGGTGTCGCGCTCGACGGCAACAGCCGGTTCAATTTCGACGACTCGCGCACGCGCCAGGGTTTCACCGGGCACCAGCAGGTCGACCCGA
>JAAFHE010000419.1:3951-4445 GCA_013298265.1 Lysobacterales bacterium
TCGCGCGCTTCATTCAGGCCGACAGCATGGTGCCCGAGCCGACCGACCTGCAGTCGCTGAACCGCTACAGCTACGTCTCCAACAATCCGCTGGCCTACACCGACCCGACCGGGCATTGGGGGGCGCGGCAGCAGGGCTACCTGCGTACAGCAGTGGCCATCGCGATCTCGGTCTACACGGCCGGCGCCGTCTCACCGGCGGTCGCGGGTGGCACTGGCTCGTTCATGGGCCTGACCGTGACCAGTGCCAATGCTGGCGCGGTCGTGATGGCCGGCGGTTTCGCAGCCGGTGCCGTGCAGACCGGCACGCTGCGGGGCGCGACGACAGGTGCGTTCAGTGCAGCGATCAGTTTCGGTATCGGAAACGCGTTCTACGGCCAGGAGATGACCGCGGCGCTGAGCGCGCAGCGCGCGCTGGCCCATGCCGCTGCCGGCGGCTTCACGCAGGCAATCAACGGCGGCAATTTCGGTCACGGATTCGTTTCCGCCGGAGTA
>JAAFHE010000421.1 GCA_013298265.1 Lysobacterales bacterium
CCGACCTCCGCGCCGCCGTCGATGACCCGCCGCGCCAGCTGCTCGGCCGCGGCCGGCTCGCGCAGTGCCAGTTCTGCGCGCGCCTGGCCGAGCAGCGCCGCGGCGTAGCGCAGATCCTTGCGCGCGTCGAGCTTTTCGAGCACTGCCATGCTGATACGGAAATTTTCGCGCGCGGCGGCCTCATGGCCGTTGATGAGCTGGGCCGAGGCCAGGCTCTGGCGCATCGCTGCGTTGTCGCGGCTCTCGGCCAGGAGCTTGTCGGCAATCGCCATGCCTTCGGTCGCGAGTGCTTCGGCCTCGGCGCCGTTGCCGCGGCGGCGCTGCAGCTGGCTCAGGCCGTTGAGGCTCGACATCACCAGCGGGTGCATGTCGCCGACGTTGATGCGGTGCCGCGCGAGCGCCGCGCGCAGCAGCGGCTCGGCTTCGTCTAAACGCTCCAGCCGGGTCAGGCCGATACCGAGGTTGCTCTGGACGGTCAGGCCCTGCGCCGAGTCGAGCAGGTGGTTCTCCTCGAAGATGTCGCGCGCTTCGGCAAGCAGAGTCACCATGCGGCTGATGTCCTGCCGCGACATCGCTAGAGTCGCCAGCGAATTGAGCGTCGAGGCGATATTCGGATGACGCGGCCCGAGTGAGGCGCGCTGGATCGTGAGCGCCTCGTCCAGTGCCGCGGCGCATTCGTCGATGCGTCCCTGCTGGCGCAGTGCGATGCCGAGTATCTGCAGGCTCTCGCCGACCGCGGCGTGCCGAGGGCCGAAGCGCTTGCGGCGGATGTCGAGCGCGATACGCAGTTCGCGCTCGGCGTCCGTGCTGCGCTGGCGGTCGACGAGCATGGTGGCGTAGTCGTTGCGTACTTCGGCGACCTCGGAATGCTCCGCGCCAAACACACTCTGGGCGCGCGTGATCGCATCGCGGAAGGCGACATCGGCCTCGTCGTAGCGGGCCAGGCGGCTCAGCAGCAGCGCTTCGATATGGCGTTCGCGCGCCTGCTCGCGCAGGCCGGCCTGGCCGAGGGCCGAGCTCAGCGCTGCGGCCGCCTGGATCGCCTGCAGTCCTTCGGCGAAGCGGCCCTGGCGATCGTTGACCAGGGCGCGTTCGGCGAGCAAGACAGCGCGGCGCGCCGGATCGCTCACGGTTTTCTCCGTTTCCTCGATCAGTGTCAGCGCTTCGGTGAACTCGGCGCGTTCGCGGCGGGTGCGCGCAAGTTCAATTGCATTGTCAACAATGCTGTCTTTGTTTCCCTGTGTAACGAAGCCGACGCGCGCGCGCGCGAGCAGCGTGGCGGACTGGTCGAGCTGGCCGAGCTGGCGGTAAAGCGTGCCTAGGGTCTGGTGCATCTGCGCCTGCAGCGCGGGCTGGCCGGCCAATTCCTGATCAATGCGCGCGACGCCCTGGTCGAGCAGTTCGCGCGCGGTGACGCGTGCGCCGGCGGCGGCATCAGGCGCTGCGGCGTCGAACACGCCGGTCAGGAAGCGCTGCGCAGCCAGTGCGAGTTCGGCTTCGCGCGCCGCACGGCGCGCCTGCGACAGGGACAGCGCGCTGCCGGCGAAGATCGCGAGCAGCGCCAGCAACAGTGCCGCGGAGGCGAAACGGTGACGTGCGATGTTGCGCTTCAGGCGGTACCAGCCGCTGTCGCGGCGCGCGAGGATCGGCGCACCGCGGAGATAGCGGCGCACGTCGTCGGCCAGCGCCTGCGCAGTCACGTAGCGGCGTGCCGGATCGGTGTTGGTCGCGCGCGCGACGATGACGCCGAGGTCGCCGCGTAGCTGGCGCGGCGCCAGGCCGCCGCTGGCGGCCGCGGCAGCGTTGCTCAGGCGGTCGCTCGGGGCACCGGCCTGCGCGGCCGGGTTGTCGTGGAAGCGCGCGCCGCTGAGCAGTTCGAACAGCAGCACGCCGAGCGCATAGACGTCGACCGCGGTGCCGGCGTGCTCGCCGCGGAGCTGCTCCGGCGCCGCATAGGCGCGGCTCATGAAGCGCACACCGGTCTGCGTCTGCGCGCCGCCCTCGTCCTCTTCCAGCACCTTGGCCACGCCGAAATCGAGCAGGTGCGGCTGCCCGCTTGCGTCGACGAGCACGTTGCCGGGCTTCAGATCACGATGCACGACGAGCTGGCTGTGGGCGTAGGCGACCGCCTCGGTCAACTGCACGAACAGATCCAGGCGCTGGGGCAGCGTGGTACGCGCGCCGGCCGCCCATTCGTTCAGGGTTACGCCGGCGACGTATTCCATGACGAACCAGGGCTGCCCCGATTCGCTGATGCCGCCGTCGAGCAGGCGCGCGATCTGTGGGTGCTGCAGTTGTGCGAGGATGCGCCGCTCGCGGCGGAAGCGCGCGAGGATCTCGCCGGAATCCATGCCGCGCTTGATCCATTTCAGCGCGCCCTGCTGCACATAGCCGTCCCCGTCGCGCACGGCGAGGAACACCGCGCCCATGCCACCGCGGCCGAGGTGACGCTGGATGGTCCAGCCACCGATCTGGGTGCCGGCCGCGAGTTCGTCGCCGGCTTCGCCGGCCAGACGCTCGGCCATGCTGCCGGCGCCCGCATCCAGCAGATGCGGTGCGGATTCCGCGGCCAGTAGCTGTCGCAGCAGCGCCAGCAGCGCCGGATCGCCGATGGACCGGGCTTCGGCGAATGCGTCACGCTGCGCCGGTTCGAGTTCCAGCGCCTCGCGCAGCAGCGTGAAGGCGCGGCGCTTGAGCGTCAGGCTGTCCTCGCCGCTCATGGGCGTGGCGGAGCCGGTGTCATTTCCGCGGCGAGCAGCGCGCGGGCGGCCTGCCAGTCGCGCATGACGGTGCGCACGGTCAGGCCCTCGAATTCGGCGACTTCGGGAAACGCGAGGCCGCCGAAGAAATGCAGCTGCACGACGCGGGCGGCGCGCTCGTCGATCTGCTCCAGCGTCTTCAGCGCCTGGTCGAGCGCCAGCACGTCG
The DNA here is from genome assembly GCA_013298265.1 of Lysobacterales bacterium. Lineage (GTDB taxonomy): Bacteria > Pseudomonadota > Gammaproteobacteria > Xanthomonadales > Rhodanobacteraceae > Tahibacter. The sequence goes on from JAAFHE010000421.1 coordinate 2,928, forward strand.
ATCGCGTCGCTGGGATTTTCGGGTAGCGCGTCGTCGAGCGTGACCATGATCGCGCCGCCGCCGCGCTTGTCGGCCTGCACGCGCCGTGCATGGTCGACCATGACCTGGCGCATCGCGCGCGCCGCCAGCGCCATGAAATGCTGCCGGCTGCTGGTGCTGAGCTGGCTGGCCGCGGCGAGCTTGAGATAGGTCTCGTTAACCAGCGCCGTGGTCGACAGCGTCATCCCTGCATTGCCGCGTAGCTGGTAGCGCGCGCACTGGCGCAACTCCTCGTAGAGCAGTGTGAACAAGCGGTCCTGGGCAGCGCTTTCGCCGCGGCTGGACGCGGCGAGCAGGGCGTTGACGTCATCGTGCATGAGAGCTATCCGGGGAATTCGGCGGGAACTGTGCGAGTGGCGAGGCGGGCGCGTCAATGCAGCGGCAGGGCAGGTATCGACAAAGGCGCGGATGCAGGTCCTTCAGCGCGCGGCGACAAGGGTTGTTGCGTCGGCGAACGCTGCCCACTCCGCGCCGTAGAGTCGCAGTTGCGCCGTCGCGTTTCTGTGCACCAGCACGATCGCATTCTGTGAATGGCGCCACGCCATCGCGTCGATCGCGTCAAGCTTCAGGCCTGCGATCAGCAGCGACGGCTCGCGCCAGGGCTGGCCGGGTATGCGCCCGACGCCCGGGCGCCAGCGCGCGCCATGCCGTTGCAGTTGCCGCAGCAGTTCGCATTGTGCGCGGCGGTTGTACTGGGCTGGTTGCGGCATCGAGCGCGGGTTGTACGCCGTAATGAAGGCGCACAGCGGCGCATCGGCCAGCCAGGCGGCGACGGCGGCGGGCAGTGGTTCGCCGATACGCAGCGTGTCGCGCGCGCCACCCTGCAGGCGCCGCACCTCGAAATGGCAGTCGCGGTAGGCCTGTACCAGCGTGGCCCGGTCCATTCAGTCGCGTGCGGGCAGCGGCGCGAGCGCTGCGACCGCAGCATCGGCCGCGACCAGGTCGACCTCGGCCAGCGACGCCTTGCCGCGCACGAGTTCGCGCAGCAGTTGTGCCTGCTGTTCGCCGCGCTCGCGTGCGAACGCATACGGCAGTCGCGTAAACGTGACGATGGAATAGCGGGGCAAATAGTGTTGCGGATGGCGCGCAGCGAGCACGCGTTCGAGTTCGCGCATCAGCAGGTATTCCGGATCGTCGACGCGGTCGCGCATCTCGACATAGTTGTCCAGCGCCATTGCCGCGATCGCGTCGCTGTTGGGCTTGCGCCGGCGCTGGAACTCGGCGAACACGTCGGCCGTGTCGCCGCGATCCGCGGCGAGCAGGTCGGCCAGTTCAACCGCGTCCTCGAAGCCGCAGTTCATGCCCTGGCCGTGAAACGGCACGATCGCATGCGCCGCATCGCCGAGCAGCAGTGCGCGGCCGTCGAGATGCCAGCGCTCCAGATACAGTGTGGCGAGCAGGCCGGTCGGATTGCGCGTGAAGTCGTCGAGGTAGTCGGGCATCAGCGGCACGGCATCGGCGAAGTCGCGCGCGAAGA
>JAAFHE010000426.1 GCA_013298265.1 Lysobacterales bacterium
GGGCACGATCGAGAACGTCTGTGTCGGCTCGGCGCCGATCGCCGGCGTCGATGCGTCGGCCTGCCGCGTGACCACGATCGTGACCGAGGCGGCGCAGATTCGCGTGGCCAAGTCGGCGACGCCGGCAACGGTGCCGGCCGGCGGCACGATCACCTACACGCTGGCGGTCATCAACGACGGTCCCAGCTCGGCGACGGATGTGTCGATCACCGACACGCTGCCGGCCGGTGTGACGCTGATCAGCGTCGACGGCGGTGGCACCTTCACCTGTCCAGCCGTGGCGCCGGTCGTGTGCACCGCGGCATCGTTGCCGGTCGGTTCCTACGCGATCACGATCGTCGCTCGTGCGCCGGCGCAGCCAGGCACGATCGAAAACGTCTGCGTCGGTACCGCCGACCTGGCCAGCGTCGATGTGTCCGCCTGCCGCACGACGACGATCGTCACCGAGGCTCCGGCCCTGGTGGCCGTCAAGAGCGGCCCTGCGTCGGTCATGGTTGGAGATCGTATTGACTGGACGATTAGGGTCACAGTCGCAGGGAACGAACCGATCAGCGACGTGCTGCTGATTGACTCGCTTCAGGAAGGTCTTACGGACGCAGAGGTAAGCAGCGAATCTCTGACGTGCTCGATCAATGAGGCCATGCGCATCGCATGCGAAGCGAAGTCCCTTCCTGTCGGTGAGTACGAGATCGCCGTGTCTGCGAACGCTCCGAAAACGCCCGGATTTGTACTCAATCTCTGCGTAGTTACTGCGCTTACCGGCACGACAGACGATTCGGAATGCCGCGCAGAGACCGGTGTTCTGCGCGGTGAACCTCCGCCGACTACTGGACCGGCAACGCCCGTACCTACTCTGAGCGTTTGGGCGCTGCTCATGCTGAGCATCTTGCTGCTTGCTATTGCCGGACCATCGGTCGTGCGTTCGAAGCAACGCAAGAGCCAATAATGAATCGGGCGGGCGGCCGAGAAGCCGCCCGCCTTACCAAAATGTGAGGCGAACGATGGAGCATATATCAATGGCAAGAGCCAACGATCCGGTACGAAAGCTCACGGCACATGGAGACGTCGAGAGCAACAAAAAGGATGAGTTTTCTTCGTTACGTGTTCCGAGTCATCTCAAAGACAGTGTCAAAGTCGCCGCCGCGGCTAAGCGAATTTCAATGAGTGACTATGTTGCAACAGTCTTGAACACCGCGGTGCGACGAGATCTGCCAAACATCGACAAGCTGCTCAAACAGAAAAGCAGTCCGAAATAGACCCGGTCTGATATCACGTAGGTATATACCGTCCTGCGAGGCGCAAATGTCTCTAACAGTCGAAAGCGAAATGGTCCCATCTCTCGGTCGGTTACTCGTTTTCCTGAGCAATGCGGCAAGTGCGATTCGATCGAGAGCAACAACGAGCATTCCGAACGAAGCAGCGCCTCACGCGACAGTAGATGTTCTCTGGCTCGCGGACCTCATCCAGAGCTTCACAGTGCTTGGTAGAGCTCTGGAAGTTGACGATCACAACCAAGTCGAGACCGCTTGCGAGTGGTTGATGGCCAAGCTCGGCCAGTATGAATCGCTCGAAACCAGTAGCTCATCACGCCCTGCCGCGACGTTCCAAAGAAGCGCAGGCGTCGTTTCGATACAGAGCTGCCGCGACATAGTTGCATCGATATCAGCCTCATCTATCCCGAAGCATCCGCTGAATCCTGATACCTAACTCTAAAAATGGAACAAAGATGAGTCGTCACGTCGACGAAATCACTGTACGTTCGGAGGAAATAAGGGCCTATCTTGATGGTCTTATGTCAAGCGATGAGCTGATCGAGTTCGAATCGAAATTGTTTTGTGAGCCCGCATTGGCTGATGCGGTTTATACAGAGCGACTATTGCGGCTAGGAATGCGAGAACGGGTTGACCGAGAGCACGTGGTCCGCCAGTCGTTTATCCATGCTCTTGTTTTCCGAATGTTTGCAATTCTCGCTGGTCTGCTCGCCATGTATGGACTTAAAAGCGTCAGCACGACCTTCGATCGGACCGCTGAACTGAACATAGGTGAAGAGATACTTGTTCTGTTTCTTCCTGCCACGATCGCAATCTTGGTCTACGTCGTCCGTCGAAGTAAAAAGGCGCGCTAATGTCGAAAACACTACTCATCATCGAGAGCCCAGGGAAAAAAAAGACGCTTGAATCCATCCTTGGCCCCGACTATTTGGTTCGTGCGTCATTCGGTCACGTCCGCGATCTTCCGATAAGAGAGATTGGCGTAACCGCCCCGGATTTTCGGCCTCAGTACGTCACTACCGATCGTGCCGCAAGCACCATCGAAAATTTGCGCCTAGCCGCTGCAGGTGCCGATCGCGTAGTCCTGGCGACCGACCCTGATCGGGAGGGCGAAGCGATCGCTTGGCATATCTCCGAGGCGCTGAAACTCAAGAATCCACAGCGCGTCACCTATGGAGAAATCACGCCCAAAGCTGTCATCGCGGCGCTGATGGCGCCGCGGCCGATCGACATGCACCTGGTTCACGCCCAGGAGGCGCGGCGTGTTCTGGATCGCCTAGTGGGCTATCAAGTCAGCCCGGCGCTCTCAGAACGGGCCGGGCAGACGCTTTCCGCCGGGCGGGTGCAATCGCCGGCAGTCCGTCTGGTAGTGGAACGCGAGCGTGCTATCCGCGACTTCGCGGCTACAAAACACTACGGCGCGATCCTCACGTTCCCAACGCCGGCGCCGTGGCGGGCAGCATGGAAGCCCGACTTGCCTGCCGGCGTGGAATTCCAGCTTGATGCGGCGCTGGCCAAGGTAGCCGCCGGGGTGAAGCATGTTCGTGTCGTGGGGTTTGAGGACGGAACTAGCACTTCGTCGCCGCCGGCGCCGTTCACCACGTCAACCTTGCAACAGGCCGCGCAATCGAAGCTGAAATTCAAACCGACGAAAACGATGGAGCTCGCGCAGCGGCTTTTCGAGTCCGGTTTGAACGGCCAGGGCGCAATCACGTACATGCGCACTGACTCGCCCAACATATCCGACGACGCTTATGCCGAGATAGCGACATACGCACAAGCTCGTGGTCTGCAGCTGGCCGACGGAAAACGAACGTGGAAAGCCAAGGGGAATGCACAGGAGGCGCATGAAGCGATTCGGCCGACGCATTTCGAGGTTCTGGATGCGGGGAACACTGACGAAGAGAAAGCCCTTTATCGTCTCATCTGGTCGCGTGCCGTCGCGTCGCAACTCGCCGATGCGACGTTTGCCACGCGTACGGCGAAGCTTAAAAGTCTTCATGAGGTCGGCGCCACGGAGACGAGCTACGAGGCACGCGGTAGTACGCTGACGAACAAGGGCTGGAAGGTGCTGTACGACGAGCGCGAAGACGACGACGACAAAGAGCAAGGGGATGAGGACGCAATCAATTCGGTGCCCGTGCTCGAGGTCGGGGCAGTTCTTGTAGTTGGCAACGGCAAGGTACAAGCGAAAACGACGAAGGCCCCGAAGCGGTTCACGCTCGCCACGCTGGTAAAGGAGTTAGAGGCGAACGGCATTGGGCGGCCGTCAACCTACGCGGCCATCCTGGAAAACATCACGCGGCGGGAATACATAGCGGAAGACAAGAAGGGGTTCCTGACGGCAACTCCTATCGCGGAAAAGATCGTCGACGCGCTAGTCGGTTCTTTCGCGTTCGTCGGCCTCGAATACACCAGGGAGCTGGAACATGACCTTGACCGGGTCGCTGAAGGCGCGAAGGCATACGTGGCTGTTGTCGCGGCCGCGCACGCGCAATTAACTGGCGAAATTGGGAAGCTCGGCACGATTGCAGTACATGCGTGTCCGGAGTGCGGAAAGGCGATGCGTCGCCGCACTGCTGCGAAGGGTGCGTTTTGGGGCTGCACCGGCTTTCCCAACTGCAAGACCACGCTGCCCGACGTGGACGGAAGCCCTGGTTCCCGCCAACCGCTGTCGGCCCGTAATCAGACCTCGGTTCAATCGTGTGTGCAGTGTGCTTCGCCCCTGCGCCGCGTCAAGAAATCCAAGGAATCTGATCCACGAGGCCGAGGCTTCGACTTTTTCGCGTGTCTCGGCTGCTCATTCGTTTACAGGACGGCAGCTGACGGCACAGCAGATCTCACATCTGGTCAGTTAAAACGCTCAGCTCAGTAGGCTGTTGGGTGCTGATAGTTATTTCTCGCGACAGATCCTGAGCTGAGTTCCTGGGGCGCCGGCTACCGCCGGCTCGGCCGTCGTGCGTTGCATCGAGCCGCCAATCTGCGGCTCGCCCCCTGCGGGCGTCCGTCCTGCCCCGCGCACGCATACGATTTTCATTCTCCGGGCAGCACACCTGCTGCCCTGCGCGTCGCGTCGCTCCTTGCGGCCTTCAAGGTCACCTATCCGGTCAAGGGCCGCTCCC
>JAAFHE010000422.1 GCA_013298265.1 Lysobacterales bacterium
CGCCAAGAACGACATGCTGCGCTATCGCTACGACGTGGTGCTGCATACCGACGAGGTGGCGGACCAGCCGTGCGTGCAGGCCTGGACTCCGTGGCAGGACGAGGCGGCGCTGCGCGCACTGCTGGATTCTCCGGCGCACGACTGCTTCGGTGTGCACGGCGCGCCGAACGGCCGCATCACCGCCGACATCGCGCTGCGCGACGCGGTGCTCGGACGCGACGACACTGTCGCGCTCGATGCCCTGCGCGCGCAGAGTCTCGAACCGGTCTGGGACGGCCTAGAACGTCTCCATGCACTGGCGCACGCGCACGGCTTCGCGCTCTGGGCGACCTGGTCGCAACAATCCGCCGACCGCTTCGATCTCATCTTCAGCCGCTGCGGCCAGCCCGAAATCCGTTCCCACGCGCCGTACACGGCTCGCGCCGCAACCAACGCGCCGCATCTGAAGCACATTTCCCATGCGCTGATCCCGAGCCTGCGCACCTTCCTCGGCGAGCACCTGCCCGAATACATGGTGCCGAACGCGTACCTGCTGCTCGAACGCTTCCCGCTCAACGAGAACGGCAAGCTCGAAACCGCTGCACTGCCGGAGTGGATTGGTGCTGCACATGTGGAATATGTTGCTGCGGCTAACGAGCGCGAAGCGGCGCTGCAGGCGCTGTGGCAGCGCGTGCTGAACCAGAACGCGATCAGCGTGCGCGTGAACTTCTTCGACATCGGCGGGCATTCGCTGCTCGCCACGCGCCTGGTCAGCGCGATCCGTTCCGAGATGCGGGTCGAGATCTCGGTGCGAACCGTGTTCGAATGCCCGACCATCCGCGCGATGGCGCAGCGCATGGAGTCGCTGGGTGCGCAGGACGCGACGCCGCGCCTCGTGCCTGTCGCGCGCGACGGCAGGCTGCCGCTGTCGTATGCCCAGCAGCGCCTGTGGTTCATCGACCGGCTCGAAGGCGGCAGTCCGCAATACAACATGCCGTCGGCGTTCGAACTCAACGGCGAGCTCGACGAACGCGCGTTCCAGCAGTCGCTGGACCGGCTCGCGCTGCGCCATGAGACCTTGCGCACGCGCTTCATCGAGGAACATGGCCAGGCTTGGCAGATCATCGATGCGGCTGGTCCAGTTGCGGTCGCGTCGGTCGACCTGCGCGCGCTCGACGCCGATGCGCAGGAGACCGAAGTCGCGCGCCTGGTGCGCGCCGATGCGCGCACCGTGTTCGACCTGAGCCGCGATCCGCTCCTGCGCGTGCATCTTCTGCAGCTATCGGCGAGGCGCCACGTGGTGCTGTTCAACATGCACCACATTGCATCGGACGGTTGGTCCAAGGGCGTGCTGGTGCGCGAGTTCGGGGCGCTGTACGCGGCATTCCGCGTGGGTGAGGCGGATCCGCTGTCGCCGCTGCCGATCCAGTATGGTGACTACGCGGTGTGGCAGCGCAACTGGCTACAGGGCTCGGTGCTCGACGCGGAACTGGGTTATTGGCGCGAACGCCTGCGTGACCTGCCGCCGGTGCACAACCTGCCGCTGGATCAGCCGCGACCGGCGCAGCAGACCTTCAGGGGCCGGCAGCTTACGCACCGGATCGATGCACCGCTGCTGCAGGGCCTGCGTCAGCTATGCCGTGCGAACGACGTGACGTTGTTCATCGCGCTGCAGAGTGCGTATGCGGTGCTGGTGTCGCGCTACAGCGGCCAGGGCGACATCGTCATGGGTACGCCGATCGCGGGGCGCACGCAGAGCGAGCTGGAAGGTCTGATCGGCTTTTTCGTCAACACGCTGGTGCTGCGCACGGACTTGTCGGACAACCCGCGCTTCTGTGATCTGCTGGCGCGCAGCAAGCACGACATTCTGGATGCCTACGCGCACCAGCATGTGCCGTTCGAGATGCTGGTGGACGAACTCAAGCCGACGCGCGAGCTGAGCTACAACGCGCTGGTGCAGATCTGGTTCCACCTGCAGAACTACGAGCACGGCAAACTCGACCTGCCGGGCCTGAGCCTCGCGCCGCGCCAGGCGCGCACGAGCAGCAGCCGCTTCGAGCTCGAACTGCACGTCAACGAACTGTCCGACACACTGTCGCTGAGCTGGATCTACAACCCCGACCTGTTCCACGCCGCGACGATCGAACGGCTGTCGGCGAACTTCCGGGCGCTGCTTGACAGCCTTGTACGCCAGCCGCAGCAGCGCGTGCAGCAGCTCGACGTACTCAGCAGTGTCGAACGCGAGCAGCTACGCGGCTGGAACGCGACGCAGCGGACCTATCCGGCGGGCCAGTGCGTGCATCGCCTGATCGAAGCGCAGGTCTGTCGTACGCCGGATGCCACCGCGCTCGTGTTCGAGCACGACGCGCTGAGCTATGCCGATCTCAACGCGCGTGCGAACCGCCTTGCGCATCACCTGATTGCCGAGGGTGTAGGCCCGGACACGCTCGTGGGCCTGTGCATGGAGCGCTCGCTGGAGTTGACCATCGGCCTGCTCGCGATCCTCAAGGCCGGCGGTGCCTACGTGCCGCTGGATCCGGCCTATCCGCCGGCGCGGCTGGACTACATGCTGGCCGACTCGGGCGTGACGCGGGTGCTGACGCAGGCCCACCTCGTGCCGCGTCTGCCGGCGAGCGGGGCGACGCTGCTGTGTCTGGACGAGGCGCCGACGCAGACACGGCTCGCGACGTACAGCGCGGCGAACCCGCAGACCGCTGTGGTGGCGCACCATCTGGCGTACATGATCTACACCTCCGGCTCGACCGGCCAGCCCAAGGGCGTGCTGATCGAGCACGAGGCACTGCACAACCGCATCGACTGGATGCAGAGTGAATACGCGTTGGGCGCGCACGATCGCGTGCTGCAGAAGACGCCCTACAGCTTCGACGTGTCGGTGTGGGAATTCATCTGGCCGCTGATGACCGGCGCGCAGCTAGTCATGGCGCGTCCGGAAGGCCACAAGGATCCGGCCTATCTGGTCGACGCGATCGGGCGCTACGGCATCACGACGCTGCATTTCGTGCCGTCGATGCTCAATGCGCTGCTGGCCAGTGCGGACTGGTCGCAGACCCCGAGCGTGCGTCAGGTGTTCTGCAGCGGTGAGGCACTGAGCCGCGAACTCGTCACGGCGTTCTTCGCCACCGGCACGAATGCCGCGCTGCACAACCTGTATGGCCCGACCGAAGCGGCGATCGACGTGAGCTACTGGAACTGCGGCGACGAACCGGCGCGTGCGAACGTGCCGATCGGACGGCCGATCCAGAACATCCAGCTACAGGTGCTCAGCAGTGCCGGCGCGCTGCAGCCGATCGGCGCACCGGGCGAACTGCACATCGGCGGCATCGGCCTGGCGCGCGGCTATCGCAACAAGCCCGAACTCACGGCTGAGAAGTTCGTCGACGCACAACCTGACGGCGAACGCGTACGCCTGTATCGCACTGGCGATCTCGCGCGCTGGACGCCCGACGGTGTACTCGACTACCTCGGCCGCATCGACCACCAGGTCAAGCTGCGTGGTTTCCGCATCGAACTGGGCGAGATCGAATCGCGCCTGCTCGAACATCACGATGTGCGCGAAGCGGCCGTGGTCGTGCAGCAGGGCGACGACGACCAGCGTCTCGTGGTCTACCTCGCACCGAGTGCGGAGCGTATGGCCGCGATCGAGGCCGACCAGGACGCGGGCCGCGTCGATGAATGGCGCGACGTGTTCGACAGCTCCTATGTGCAGTCCGAGCCGCAGGAAAGCAGCGACGTCCAGCTCGACATCGCGGGCTGGATCAGCAGCTACGACCAGCGCCAGATCGGCGCGCACGAGATGCGCGAATGGGTCGACGGCGCCGTCGACAACATCCTCGCGCTGCAGCCGCGGCGCCTGCTGGAAATCGGCTGCGGTACCGGCCTGCTGCTGTATCGCTACGCGGGTGCCTGCGAACAGGTCTATGCGACCGACATCTCGCACGTCGGCCTGAACAAGATCGCGGCGGAACTTGAGCGCCTGCAGTGCACCCATGTGGAGCTTGCGCATTGCGACGCGCTGGCGGTGGAGCGCTTCGGCGACTGCGCGATCGACACCGTGGTGATCAACTCGGTCGTACAGTACTTCCCGAGCGAGGCGTATTTCCTAGCCGTACTGGATCGCCTGCTCGACTGCATCGAAGACGGCGGCCGCATCTACATCGGCGACGTGCGCCACCTCGACCTGCTCGACACCTTCGCGCTGTCCGTTGCCGTGGCCCACGCAGCCGACGACGCGAGTGTCGGCACGATACGCCGCGCCGCGCGGCTGGCCGTGCAGCACGAGGAAGAACTGATGTTCAGCCCGGCCTTCTTCGCGAACCTGCCGCACATCCGTGCGCGCATCGGCCGCGTCGACATTCTGGCCAAACGCGGCAGCGCGACCAACGAAATGCTGAAGTACCGCTACGACGTCGTGCTGTACAAGGGCGCGCC
>JAAFHE010000423.1 GCA_013298265.1 Lysobacterales bacterium
CGGCGAGTTCGGCGTCGGTGTTGTCGGCCAGTGTCGCGGCGAGCAACTGCTGCCAGCGCTGCAGGAATACGGCGCGGTCGTCGAGCTGAATCGCGAGCAGGTCTTCGGGCGCGAAGCGTTCTTTCGCGCGCAGGCCGTCACGGATCTGCTGCTGGCGTGCGCCGAGGTCGTACCCGCCGTCGCCCTGCAGCGCGAGCCAGTCGCCGTCCACGGTGCGCGCATTCGCGCTCCACAGGCGCGCGTCCGGCGGATCAAGCAGGCGCGGAAAGTCGGCCGTGTCGACCCAGCCCTGCCAGCCGCGGCCGGCTTCACTCCAGCTGGCCGGCAGGCTTGCGTCGATGCCGGCACGCCGTGGCAGGCCGTTGCCGGTCAGGGTCCAGCCGATATGGCCGGCGCTGTCGCCGACGACGAAGTTCTGCACCGGCATGCCGATCCCGGGTGCGATCGTGAGTGCTTCCTCGGCGCTGCGCACGGTTTCCAGTTTCAGCAAGTCCAGATTGATCACACGCGGCCGGTGCGCGGTCCAGGCCAGCGCCAGCGGTGTACCGTCGACGTCCCGGGCCATCAGCGGACCCCAGCGCGTCTCGTCGACGAGCAGGGTTTCCTGCGGCTTGCCGTTGACCTCGATGACCTCCGCATGACGCACCAGATTGTCCCAGCCCTCGGGTGTGCGATAGCGCTTCGGATCGGCCGGGTCGAACTCGATGCGCACCCAGTCGAGCCAGTCGCCGTAGCTGTTGGTATAGCCCCAGGCGACATGGCCGTTGGATCCGGCGAGCAGGGCCGGCGTACCGGGCAGGGTCAGGCCATTGAGATCGATCGTGCGCGCCGGGTCGGCAGGATCCGGATAGCGCAGGCGCGCGCGGTACCAGATGTTGGGCACGCGCAAACCCAGGTGCATGTCGTCGGCGACGAGGGCGGCACCGTTGTGCGTCAATGCGCCGCCGACGGCGAAGTTGTTGCTGCCGGCACGCAGGCCGAGATCTTCGGCCGCGAGCGTGGCGAAGCGCGCGTAATCCTGCGGCAGCGCCGCGCTGCGGCGCAGGTCGAACACGTCGCTCGCGGGGGGCGCGACCGGCGCCAGCGCGTCACCGCGCAGCGGCGCGTCCCAGCTCGAGCCGGGCTGTACGAGAAACCGGTACAGCGGCTCGGGCACGCTGTCCTTGAGCCGCGCCAGATTGAGTTCGCGCTTGTTCGTGCCGTCGCCGTTCAAGTCGAAGAACATGGCGTAGATGACCAGCGGCGTATCCTCGCTGGTCCAGGCCCGCGGTGCCTGGCGCAACAGCAGGTATTCCCAGGGCCGCACGTTCAGCGCGGCAAGGCCGTAGTTCACGCCGTCGCGGTACGCATCCAGCAGTGCCTTCTGCTCCGGCGGCAGATTCGCGATCGCATCGCCCGCGCGGCTGCGGAAGCGGTGTACACGGTGGCGGCGGTCCAGCGGCAGCGCGACCTCGCCGAACAGCTCGGCCAGTTCCCCCGCCGCGGCGCGGCGCAGCAGGTCCATCTGAAAATAGCGCTCTTGCGCGTGGATGTAGCCCAGGCTGTAGGCGAGATCGCGCCGGTTCGACGCGACCAGCGTTGCTGTGCCGAGCGCATCGCGCTCGACCAGAACGGGCCGGCCAACGCCGACCGGCTGCTCGCCGTCGAGCTTGGCGAGGCTGCCCCAGAGCAGCACGAACACGGCCGCGACGGCCGCGAACAGCAGGACGAACAGATACTTCAGCAGACGGCGCAGCAGGCGCATGACAGGTTCCGGCAATGAGGCGGGCAAGAGGGAAGGCGCGGCTCGGCCACAGGCGCCGCTATTGAACCTATGAATAAAGTGGGGCGAGCGTTTGCTTTTTGGAGCCCCCTTGAGTCAAGGGGGGTGAAGAGTGATCGTTCAGAACCACCGGTTCTGATCACTCTGAACGCCCAACGGGCCGGGACGAAGAGTGATCGTTCAGAACCACCGGTTCTGATCACTCTGAACGCCCAACGGGCTGGGACGAAGAGTGATCGTTCAGAACCACCGGTTCTGATCACTCTGAACGCCCAACGGGCCGGACCCGCCAAATGCCTGCGCAGCAGGCGTTTGGCGGGGTTGTGGAGATCTGGTGCAGGTCGTAAGGGCGTCATTCCGCACGTGTACAGGACTTCCTACTGAGCTGCACGCTGCCGCTGGCGCGACTGCGCTGCGACCAGCGCGTCGTCGGCCATTGCCGGCTCCTGCGCAACACCGGCGCGGTTGGTGCGCAGCAGTGGCGGGCAGTTCACGAGCAGGGTTTCGATCACGGCCTGCTGCAGCCGCGTGTAATACGGCTGGTGGTGGTAGTGCAGGAAGACCGGCACATCGATGGGCATGAAACCGGGCACGATGCGCACCGGCAACGACGGGTCGAGCAGGTGCACCGGAACCACCGCGCGGCCCACGCCGGCGGCGACCGCGTCGATGAGGCCGTAGATGTCGTCGAAATACGCGCGCTCCATGCGCGGCACGGTGGAGCCGGTCTGGCTCAGGAAGAATTTCTCGGTGAAGTTGTCGCGGGGATCGTGGTCGATATAGCAGGCGTCGCGGCCCGTGTGCACCGACGATTCGATCAGCACGTCGCGCTCGATGCCGATCTGCACGTTCTCGATCCCGGCGCGTTCGCACTCCGACAGGCTGACGCAGAAATCGACCTTGCCGGCGATCAGCATCTCGTGCAGCGCTTCCACTTCGGCCTTGAACGCGTGGCAGGACAGCTTGGGAGCGCCGCGCAGTAGCTGGGCCAGCGCTGGCAGCACGACAGAGCGCAGCGCGGAGGAAAACGTGACCACGCGGAAGAAGCCGGCGAGCTGGCCGGCGCGGTCGCCGACCAGGCTGGCCAGCAGTTCGGTTTCCTGGTGTTCCAGCGCGGCGCCGTAGCGCTGCAGCGTACGGCCCGACTCGGTCAGCTCCAGCGAGCCGTATTGGCGGATCAGCAGCGCATGGCCGAGCAGCGATTCCAGATTCTGGATACGCTTGGTCAGGGGCGGCTGGGTGATGTGCAGCAGGTCCGCCGCACGCGAGAAATTCAGCTCGCGCGCCAGCACGAGAAAGGATTCCAGCAAGGGCGAGGACAGCGGAAGGCGCATCGGTTTGGCAGTCCCTGCATGAACTCCCGCACACTATAACGTCAGGTTATCGCTGGCTGTACGAGCTTTCATTGGTCGGCGTTCGTGACCCTGTGTCACTGTGCAAATCGGGGCCTGTCAATGGCGAGGGATGCAATGCCTGCTTCGAGTCTTGCGCGAGTTCTTCCGTTCGGCCGGCGCGATGGCGAACGGCCAGCCGCCGCCGGCGGCAGCGAACCGACCGAGGTACTGATCCGGCGCGTGCGTTCCGGCGAAGGCGTTGCCCGCGACGCACTGATGCGCCGCTTCCTGCCGCTGCTGCGCCAATGGGCGCACGGCCGCCTGCCGCGCGCTGCGCGCGACCTGCACGAGACCGAAGACCTGGTCCAGCTGGCCCTGATGCGCGCGCTGCGCCAGATCGATCATTTCGAATGCGAAGGCCCGGGCAGCTTCCTCGCCTACCTGCGCCAGATCCTGCTCAATCAGGTGCGTGACGAAGTGCGCCGCCTGATGCGCCGGCCCGAGTCGTCCGAACTCGATACGGAAATGGCCGACGGCGACCTGCCGTCGCCGGTCGAGCAGCTCATCGGCCACGAACGCCTGCGTGCCTACGAGGCCGCGCTGGCCAGCCTGCCCAAGCGCCAGCAGGGGCTGGTCGTCATGCGTCTGGAGTTCGGCATGAGCTATCCGGAGATCGCGACCGAAGTCGGCGGCACACCGGACGCGGTGCGCGTGATGGTGGCGCGGGCGCTTGTGCAATTGGCCACGGCGCTGAAGCCGCACCAAGGGTAGGTGGCTTGGCGCTTGGCCGGGTTTGTCTTGTCGCCCTCGGCGATGGCTTCGCGCTGGTCTGAGCGAAGTGCTTTCGATCGCCTGCGGCGCTCGACCTACTTTCTCTTTGAGATGCGCAAAGAGAAAGTAGGCAAAGAGAAACGCACCCCAGAAGCCGCGGTCTACGGGCATCCTGCCCTCCGACTGCGCGAGGCACTCCGGGGGTTCGTCGACGGCACATCCTGTGCCGACGCCGAACTCGCGCACATCCCTGTGCGCGACCCGCGCGATGCGCGGGCTGATCCCTCCGTGCCTCGCCGCGGCTTATGGGGCCCCGGGGTGAAGCGGCGCGCATCCATGCGCGCAGAAGCAACGACCGAAGCAAGATCACGGGCAACGGCAACGGCAACGGCAACGGCAACGGCAACGGCAACGGCAACGGCGGAGCTGCCGCGATTGCGAAGGGTCGCGTCGGCAACCGATGTTGGGCAGCAGCCATGACGCCGCGAAGTTTTTGCGAATGAGGTGCCGCTCGCGGCAAGGCAAGCTGAAAACGATCCCACCAAATGCGTGACGAGA
>JAAFHE010000424.1 GCA_013298265.1 Lysobacterales bacterium
GCAGTGGCAGTCAGCGATGACTTCCATGGTCAAGGCCTCGGCACCCTGCTGATGAACCACCTCATCGGCATCGCGCGCGAGCGCGGCATTCACGAGATGATTTCGCTGGATTCGGCCGAGAACTTCGCGATGCGCGATCTGGCGCAGGCGCTGGGCTTCCGGCGCGAGCCGGACCCCGATGACGGCACGCAGGTCATACACCGGCTGACGCTGTGACGGGGGGCGGAGCGCCGCTGCCATTGCCGGCTTGCCAGCCCGAATGCGGCTGGCGCGTGGGACGAAACGCCACAACCGCTACTCGCCGCGGCGCAGAAACGACATGCCTTTGGCCGATTTACCGCCAGAACTACCTGTGTGTTCACCAAGAATAGCGACGGGCTTGTTCGGAACTTTCCCAGTGGCCATGGCCTGCCCGCTCCAATGAGAACTCCCATGAAGGTTGTCCACCGCGATACTTCGTCGCGCCCTGCGCTGGTGTTGCTGGTGGTATTTGCCATCGTCTGGGTCTTGCTTGCGCTGGCGCCGCGCTACCGCCAGGACTGGCTTCTGGAAAACGTACTTGTGATCGTCGCCCTGCCGCTGCTGGTCGCGGGCCATGCGCGGCTGCGTTTTTCCAATGTCGCCTATAGCTGCCTGTTCGTGTTCCTGCTGCTCCACGAGGTCGGTGCCCACTTCACCTATTCGGAAGTCCCGTTGCCGTCCTGGTTCGCCGGCGCCGCTGCGGACGGAGCGTTGGCGGCGCCGCGCAATCATTTCGACCGGCTGGTTCATTTCCTCTACGGACTGCTGATCATGCCCATGGCAGTGGAGCTGCTCGATGCCCGTGCACCGCAGCGCGGCCTGTGGCGCTGGCTGCTGCCATGGCTCTTCGTGGTCTCCCATGCGACGCTGTTCGAAATCGTCGAAGCGGCGGCTGCGGGCGTGTTTGGCGGCGATCTCGGCCAGGCCTACCTGGGCATGCAGGGTGATGTCTGGGACTCCCAGAAGGACTCCGCACTGGCCGCAGCCGGTGCGGCTATCGCCGTGGCTTTCCTGCGCTGGCGCGCCGCACCGCCAGGACCTTCCGCATGACACGCCGCCCGGCGGCGTACGGCTGCCGGGCCAGACATGCGGGATGGTTGTCAGTAGGCGAATGCGCGGTCCGGCAGAACGGACCGCGGCTATCCGGAAAGCGGGCTACAACGGGCGGCGTCCATGCCGCCACGTGATCTGCTTCGGGTCAGTGCTGCAGGAACAGCGGCAGAGCACCGTGTTGCAGCAGATGGCGCGTCGCGCCGCCCAGCATCCACTCGCTGATGCGGTTGTGGCCGTAGGCGCCCATGACCAGCAGGTCGGCGCCGGCATCGGCGGCCGCGCGTGCCAGTGATTCGCCGGCGGCATCAGGATCTATGCGGTGTCGGCTCGAGCTGAGCGTTACCTGCTTGGACTCGAGGTAGGCGGTTATGCCGCCGGGCGGGTCGCCACAACCACGCGGCCGCGAGCGACCGACATCACCGAGCAGAATCACTTCGCTCGCCCGCTGCAGCAGGTCAAGCGAGGAGCGAACGGCGCGTATGCACTCGGCGGAGGCGTTCCAGGCCAGCGCGATGCGGCGCGGCGGCGCGAACACCGCGTCGCTGCGCACCACCAGGCACGGACGCCGGCAGCTCAGCACGAGTTGGCCCAGCGCGGTGACATCGGCGCACTCGTTGCCTTCGTCGGCTTCCAGCACGACCAGATCGTGCCAATCGGCGGCAGCGGCGACGGTCCTGGCAAATGGCGCCTCGGCCGACTGCCAGTGATAGCCCTCCAGTCCGCGCCGCTGCGCCCAGTCGGCGAAGGCGGCACCGCCCTCGCCGGCCGCGCGGCGCTGCTCGCGAAGGAATTCGATCGCATCGGAGATGACGGCCGGCGAATCGAAAACGGGGCCGCCGAGAAAGGCCTGGATCACGTACAACGCTGTCAGCGAGGCACCGAACTCGGCACTCAGCCAGGCGGCATAGTCGAAGCTGGCAGGCCGTGCATAGGCACGGGTAATGGGTAGCAGCAGGTCGCGCATGCTTGTCTCCGTAGAAGCAGTTTCAGTGGGCCAGCAACAGCGGCAGGTCGGCGCGTCGCAGCAGCCGGGCCAGGGTTGTCGCGCCGTCCCACTCGCTGAAGCGGACATGCGGGAAGGCGCCGAGTACGAGCAGGTCAAGGTCATGCCGAAGGGACAGTTCGGTCAGGCGCGTGCAGGCGTCGGCCGGCGCGGCAGCGCTGTCGACCCGGAGTGTTCCCACACCATGCCGGCCAAGATAGGCGCAGGCAGCGTCGGCATCGGCGGCATGGCCGCCTGCCTGGAACACCAGGACCCGCGTGGCGTCCTGCAACAAGGGCAGCGCCGCATGCAGCGCCCGCCGGCACTGCAGCGAACCGTTCCAGCCCAGTCCGATATGCCGGGGCGGCGGCCGTTCCGCAGAATCGTGTCCGGGCAGCACCAGACAAGGCCGAGCACAGTCGCTGACTACGCTGCGCCACGCGGTGAGATCGTCCAGACCATCGATAAGCACGGCATCTGCCCAGGCTGAATGCTGCACAAGCGCGTCAGTCAGCAGCTGTTGTCCCCGCGCTACCTGAGTCAGCAGCACGCCACCTTCCAGCGGCCCCGCATAGGCCAGGGTATCGCCGGGGGCGTCGTCGCACAGCCGTACGATGAGCCCGGCACCCGGCGTGAGTAGGCCGCGCGCATAAGTCAGGACTTCAGGCCAGCGTACGGGGTCGCGGCAATAGACGAGCAGGTCCTGATACATGGCGATTCAGCTTGTCGGTAAAAGCGGGCGGCGGCCTGCGCCACACTCAAGAAGCACAGGCTAGACCCGTCGCAAGGCGGGAACGAGCACAACCGGGCAACTGTCGGTAACGGTCGGTAACGACACCGGCAGGACCGTCCGTGGCAGTCGCCGCAGGTGCACACTTGAGGTGGCGCGCCTATGATCAGCGGAGCTATCAACTGGCCCCATCATGGAAGCAAATATTCCACATATTCTCTGCGTGGACGATGAGGAAGAAATCCGCGTACTGCTCGATCGCTACCTCAGCCAGCACGGCCTGCGCGTAAGTCTTGCCACCGACGGCAGCGAGATGCGCCGACACATCACCGAAGGCGGCGTGGACCTGGTGCTGCTCGACCTGGGCCTGCCGGGAGACGACGGGCTGAGCCTGATGCGCTACCTGCGCGAACACTGGAACGGTGCAGTGATCATCGTCAGCGGCCGCGGCGATGCGGTCGACCGCGTCGTCGGCCTCGAACTGGGCGCGGACGACTACGTGACAAAGCCCTTCGACCTGCGCGAACTGCTGGCCCGCGTGCGCAGCGTTCTGCGGCGGCTGGAGGCGGGTCGCACCGGGACACCAGCCATTCGTCAGCCGCACCGAGTTGCCGTCTTCTCCGGGTTCCGCCTCGATCTCGCCGCCCGCACGCTCCACGATCACGCCGGCGGGTGCATCGACCTGACCAGCGGCGAGTTCGAATTGCTGCGAGCTTTCGTTCAGCAGCCTAACCAGGTGCTCTCGCGCGACGCCCTGATGAACAGCATCCACGGCCGTGAAGCCGGTCCTTTTGATCGCGCCATCGACATGCAGATCGGCCGGCTGCGGCGCAAGATCGAGGCCGACCCGGAGCGCCCGGCGCTGATCAAGTCCGTGCGTGGCGCCGGCTACCTGTTCGTCCCCGCGGTAAAGCATCAACCATGAACATCCCCGGCGAAGTCCCCGATGCCCTGTACCGTGCGCTATTCGAGACGGCACCCGATGCGATGATCGTGGTCGCCCATGACGGCCGCATGGCGCTGGCCAATCCGCAGGCGGCCCGGCTGTTCGGGTACGCGCCGGAAGAGCTTGCGGGCCAGCCGGTGGAGCTGCTCATGCCCGAGCAAGTGCGCGAGCGTCACCATGCCCACCTTGCCCGCTACGTCGAGCGGCCGCGCGAGCGCCCCATGGGAGCGGGCCAGGAGCTGGTCGGCCGCCGCCGCGACGGCAGCCAGTTTCCGGTCGAGATCGCGCTCAGCCCGATCGACAGCGGCACCGAAACCCTGTTCGCCGCCTCGATACGCGACATCTCCGAGACACAGCGCCAGCGCCAGGCGTTGGCGCGTGCACGCTTCGACACCTATGCGGCGCAAATCGGCCAGCTTGCCCTCCAGACCGGCAATTTCGAAAAGCTCGGCGAAAAGGTCTCCCGGCTGATGCTCGATGCGCTGCAGGCGCGCGCGGTCGGGATCGCCCTATTCCACTCCCCACGCGGCCAACTGCTCAGCAGCGCCGTAGAGGGCACGGACGATGACATCGTGGAGAAAGCCTGTGAGGCCTTGGGTCTCGGCCCGGACAACTGTCCGGCTGATCTCGATGCCTGGCTGCAGGATCCGGCGCTGACGACTGTGTGGTCCCGCGCCGGCATAGGCGGGGGC
>JAAFHE010000425.1 GCA_013298265.1 Lysobacterales bacterium
GCCTCACGGCGCCCAGCGGCGTGGCTCAGCGCAAGGTGATCGCCGCCGCACTGGCCGATGCCGGACTGGCGCCCACGGATGTCGACTACGTCGAGGCGCATGGCACCGGCACGCCGCTGGGTGATGCGATAGAGCTCAATGCGCTTGCTGAGAGCTATGGCGCGGGCCGCGCGGCCCCGCTGCTGATCGGATCGATCAAGGTCAACATCGGTCATCTCGAGGCCGGAGCCGGGCTTGCGGGCGTCATCAAGGCGGTGCTGGCGCTCGAGCATGGGGTGGTGCCCGGCCATCCTCGGCTCACGGCGCCGACTCCGCATCTCGACTGGGCGCGCGCCGGCCTCACCGCCCCGACTGTCGCGACAGGCTGGCCCACGACCGGGCGCAGCCGCCGCGCCGGCGTGAGCTCGTTCGGGTTCAGCGGGACCAACGCGCATGTGATCCTGGAAGCCGCGCCCGAGCCGCCGCCGCGCGTCGAGGTGGTGGACGCTGACGTGATGAGCGCTGACGTGATGAGCGCCGTCGTGCTGCCCGTTTCGGCGCGGAGCGCGGTGGCGCTGCGGAAAGCTGCGCGGCACTGGCAGATTGGCTCGAGGCCGGGCCGCGTGACTTGCGCGACGTGGCGTTCACGCTTGGCGTGGGGCGAACCGCCTTTGGCCATCGGCGCGCCGTGATCGGAAACGATTCCGCCACGCTCGCACGCGCGCTGCGTGGCGAGCCGGCGCATACGCAGAACGAGCGGCTGGCTGCGCTCGCGCGCCGCTGGGAGGCGGGCGAGCAGGTCGACTGGAGCCGGCTGTTCCGTGACGGCCCGGCCCGGCTGTTGGCGCTTCCCGGCCATCCCTTTCATCCGCAGCGCTACTGGCCCGAAACGGCGATGCCGGTCGGCAGCGCGGAAGGTGTCCATGCCGAAGCGCCACTACCCGTGACGAACTCGGCCTGGCTGGCGCTCGTTGCCGAGCACGCGCGTACCGCGCTGGGGCGGCCTCCGGCTGCGCCGCTCGCGCCCGATGTGCCGCTGGCCAACCAGGGCTTCACGTCGCTGCTCGGACTGGAGTTGCGCCGCGCGCTCGAGGCGCGCACCGGACGCAGCCTGCCGGCCGGGCTGCTCTACGACTATCCGACGCTTGACCGCATCGCCGGGCTTCTTTCCGGTAGCGCGCCCTTGCCCGTACCGCGCCGTGTCGCGCCGATCGCCGAACCCGCGGCGGACGAAAGCGACTTTGACTTTCTCGACGGATTGTCCGCCGAAGAACTTGCTGATCTCGTTGAACGCGAAGTGGATCGTTTATGACCGACCTGCCTGAAAAGTCCGCCGACACGCTCAAGAAGACCTTCATCGCACTCAAGCGCGCCCAGGCGCGCGTCGAGGCGCTCGAAGCGCGCCGCGCCGAACCCATCGCGATCGTCGGCATAGGCTGCCGATTCCCGGGCGGCGTCGACAGCGCGGAGGCGCTGTGGGATCTGCTGTGCCGCGAGACCGACACCGCGCGTGCCGTCCCGGCCGATCGCTGGTCGGAAGCCAGCTTCTACAGCCGGTCGGCCGACGCCTCGGGCCGCACCCACGCCGCGCGCGCGCATTTCCTGGAAGGCGACGTCGATGCATTCGACGCACCTTTCTTCGGCGTCTCGGTCAAGGAAGCCTTGGCGATGGACCCGCAGCAGCGGTTGCTGCTCGAGCTCGGCTGGGAAGCATTGGAGGACGCCGGGATCGATCCGGCGTCACTCAGTGGCACCCCGACCGGTGTGTTCGTCGGCATTTCGAGCGACGACTACGCCCAGGCACACCGTCATTCGGGCCGGCTCGAGCTGATCGACGGCTATTCGCTCACCGGCACCTGCCTCGCGCCGGCTGCCGGGCGGATGTCCTATACCTTCGGCTTCGAAGGGCCGAGCATGGCGATCGACACGGCGTGCAGCTCTTCGCTCGTGGCCGTGCATCTCGCCTGCCAGAGCTTGCGCAGCGGCGAGACCGACGTCGCCCTGGCGGCAGGGGTGAACCTGATCCTCTCGCCGGTGTTCCACATCGCCTCGTCCAAACTCGGCACCATCTCGGCCGACGGGCTGTGCAAGACCTTCGACGCCTCGGCGGACGGCTACGGCCGCGGCGAGGGCTGCGGTGTGATCGTGCTCAAGCGCCTGGCCGACGCGCGCGCCGACGGCGACCGCATCCTCGCGCTGATCCGCGGTTCGGCCGTCAACCAGGATGGCAAAAGCAACGGACTGACGGCGCCCAACGGACTCGCGCAGGAGCGCGTGATCCGCGAAGCGCTCGATCGCGCCGGGCTTGCGCCCGACGACATCGGCTATATCGAGGTGCATGGCACCGGCACGTCGCTCGGTGATCCGATCGAAGTCGAAGCGATCGGTCGTGTCCAGGCCGGCCGCCCGGCCGATCGTCCGGTCGTGCTTGGCACGGTCAAATCGAATATCGGGCATCTTGAGGCTGCTGCAGGGATCGCGGGCCTGATTCGGGCGGTCGAGATCCTGCGCCGCGGCGAGATTCCGGCGCATCTTCATCTCGACAATCCCAGCCCGCATATCCCGTGGGGTGCCTATCCGTTCGAGGTCCGCACCGAGCGCAAGGCGTGGATCGGCGACGGGCCGCGCCGTGCCGGCGTGAGCTCTTTCGGATTCAGCGGGACCAACGCGCATGTGATCCTGGAGCAGGCGCCCGAGGCCGTGCCTGCCGTGGCCGCGTCTGCAGCGGCTGCAGCCGGACCGGCGCTGCTGCCGCTTTCGGCGCGCACTGCGGAGGGGCTGGGCGAGCTGGCCCTGCGCTGGCGCGACTGGCTCGCCGCGAGTCATACCCCGCTGGCCGATGCTGCGGCCACTGCGGCCGCAGGGCGCAGCCACCTGGCGCAGCGACTGGCGGTGGTCGGCGCCGACAGGAACGAAGTCGCGGCCGGAATCGCCGCGTTCCTCGAGGGCAAGACCGCGCGCAATGTGGCCACAGGCAACGCCGGCGCGCGCCCCAAGATCGCCGGCCTGTTCACGGGTCAGGGCTCACAGTATCCAGGCATGGGCCGTGATCTCTACGACAGCGAGCC
This sequence comes from Lysobacterales bacterium, assembly GCA_013298265.1. Taxonomy (GTDB): domain Bacteria; phylum Pseudomonadota; class Gammaproteobacteria; order Xanthomonadales; family Rhodanobacteraceae; genus Tahibacter. Next base: position 3,048 of record JAAFHE010000425.1, read on the forward strand.
CGTGTTCCGCGCGACGATGGACGCGTGTGATGCCGCGATCGGCGACCGGCTCGGCAAGCGGCTGCTCGATCTGCTCTACGGCGCTGACACGAGCGACGCCGAACTGCAGCAGACCGGCTTCGCCCAGCCGGCGATTTTCGCCGTCGAGCTGGCGCTCTATCGGCTCTGGGAAAGCTGGGGCGTTGTGCCGGATCTCGTTTGCGGGCACAGCATCGGCGAATACGCCGCGGCGCATGTCGCGGGAATTCTCGGGTTCGAGGACGCGATCGATCTGGTCTGCGCGCGCGGCCGGCTGATGCAGAGCCTGCCGGCGGGCGGCACGATGGTGGCGGTTTTCGCGAGCGAGAGCGTCGTTGCGCCACTGCTCGTGCCGGGGGCCGGAGTCTCGATTGCGGCCGTGAACACACCCAACGACGTGGTGGTGTCCGGGCCCACGACGGCCGTCGCCGAATTGCTAGAGCGGCTCGCAGCGAGCGGGATCAGCGCGCAGTCCTTGCACGTCTCGCACGCCTTTCACTCCGAACTGATGCGCCCGATCGTGGCCGAGTTCACGCGTCTGGCCGAGCGTCCGGCCGGAGAGGCGGTGCTGCCTTTCTTCTCGACCGTTTCCGCGACGCGTATGGCGCCGGAGCTGCTCGGCGCGCGCTATTGGGGGACGCAGATCGAGGCGCCGGTGCGCTTCGCGGCAGCCGCGCAGGCCATGGCAGCGGAAGGCGCGACGGTCTTCCTGGAATACGGCCCGATGGCGGTGCTCACCGGGCTGGCGCGGCAGTCGGTCGGCGGCGAAGGGCTGCAGTTCCTCGGCTCGCTCCAGCGCGGCGGCGACGGGCGGCGCGCGATGCTCGAGAGTCTTGCGCGGCTCTACGCCCAAGGCGTGAATCCCGACTGGAAGTCCGTGGTTACGCCGATGCGCGCCGGACGTGCCTCGATCCCGACCTATCCTTTCCAGCGCAAGCGCCATTACCGCGCGCCTATCGTCGATGCCGGCAACCAGTCGGTAGCCGCAGGCGCGGTGGGTGGCGGACACCCGTATCTCGGCCAGCGCATCCACTCGCGCCTGCTGCCCAAGGGGGCGGTGCTGCATCAGGCGCTGTTCACCGCGGAGAATCCCGCGTTCCTCGTAGAGCACCAGATCTTCGGCAAGATCATCTCGCCGGCCGCGGCGCATCTTTCGACGGCATTCGCCGCCGCCGGGCGCGGCGCCTGCCTGGAGGATGTGTCATTCACGGCTCCGCTGGTGGTCGAGCCCGACGCACCGCGCATCGTCCAGCTGGCGATCGAAGGCGATGGCGTCGGCTATAGCCTGGCGAGCCAGCGGTTGGACAAGCATGGCGACGCCTGGACGGTGCATTCCGCCGGGCGCATCGCGGCA
>JAAFHE010000427.1 GCA_013298265.1 Lysobacterales bacterium
TGCCCGAGCCGGCCGACACCGTCCTGCAACCCGGCGATCATGCGGAACTGCAGGCGTGCCAGCGGCGGCTCGGCGCAATCCTGGCCCGCGGCCCGGACGATCGCCGGCAGGTGACCCTGGCGCTCCAGCGCACCGCGCATGGCGAGAAGGTCGAGCAGTTCGTCCACATACGGCAGCACATCGTTGCGGTAGAGCGCCCAGATGTCGCCAAGGTCGGCAACCGTGCGCCAGAACTGCGCCGAGTCGGCACAGTCGAGCGCTGCGCGGTAAATCCGGCCGTTCAACGATTCGCACAGCACGGCGTAATCGTCGGCGGCGTAGTGATTGCGCGCACCGCGATTGAGAAACTTTTCGATGTCCCCGGCCGCCGAATCGCGTAGCGGCAGCTCGATCGCGAGTTCCTGCGCGATGCGATCGACACAGCCGCGCCAGTCGTCCATCAGCGACGGGTAGGTGACCACGCAGCGCTTGTGGTCCGTCGTGGCCAGCATCGCCTCGAAAAAGTGATTGAGCAGCAACAGACCGGATTCGTGACGGGAAAGGCCGTCGCGACGCGCCAGTGAAGCGATGACTTCCTCAGGATTGCGCAGTACGAAGATGACCTTGAGGTCGATGCCCGCCTCGCCAAGCACTTTTACCCACAAGGGCACGAAGCGGCACAGGCGCGGATCCTTCACCGCCCACAACGGACTCTGCGCGAACTCGTTGCGGATCAGTTCCGCAATGCGCTGCTCGGCCGCTGCCGCCGGCGCTGATGTCTGCCAGTCCGCCGGCAGACGGCGCGCATCGGACCAGCTACGCCCGAGCAGCATCAGCGCGCGCTCGTGCAGATCGACCGCGTGCAGGTGCTCCCAGAAGCCGCTCTCGTTATTGCCTTGAGCCGGCGGCATCAGGTGCTCGCCCAGATCGACGCCACAGAGGTTGAGCACGCGCGTCAGCGCCGACGTGCCGCTGCGGTGCATGCCAAGGATCAGGATTGCCGTGCGCTTGTCCGCCATGCTCAGACTCCGCCTCGCGAATCCGCCGACACGCTCGCGCTGATGCCCAGGTCGACGAAGCCGGTCGCCAGGCGATCCGGATCGGGCAATACGCGGAACATGATCGCGTCGATGCGCCGATCGAGATACTGCTCGCTTTCGCCGTGGAGCCCGAGCACGCCGGCGTTGGCGAAATAGACGCCAGGCGCGAGCAGGCAGCGGAATCCGAAGCGCACCTCGACGCGGTTGCCGGCCTCGACCACGTCGATGCCCTCGCCGGCGACTGCGCTGGCGCCGCCCGCGAGTTCCAGTCCAGTCGTTGTGCGGAACATCATGCCGCAGCGCACGCCGACCGCGGCCTGCTCGAAGTGCACGCGATAGGTATAGAAATAATCGCTGCCGGTACGCAGCACGTTGACGCGCTGCCCGCCGGGCGCCTGGATATGCGGATCCTCGATGCACGCGCCCAGCGACGGGTAGCTCAACGTACTCTGCGACACCAGACCGGGATCGAAGTACGAGCCGTCGGATGCCTCGCCGTCGCTGCGCTCGCCGAAGGTCCCGACCGCGACGCCGCTGTCCGTGTCGGCGCGGATGCGCGCGCGGACTTCGTCGACGCGCGCCGCCGGCGCGTACAGCAGCTTCTGATAGCGCGACACCACGTGGCGCGGCGTGCCCTGCGCGAGCAGCTCGCCGCGATCCAGCAGCACCGCGCGATTGCACAGCTCGACCACCATGCCGGCCGAGTGCGACACGAACAGGATGGTGGCGCCGTCGCTGCGCAGGCGTTCGATGCGCGCGTGGCATTTGCGCTGGAACGCTTCGTCGCCGACGGCGAGCGCTTCGTCAACGACGAGGATGTCAGGCGTCACGTTGATGGCGACGGCAAACGCCAGGCGCACGTACATGCCGCTGGAATAGCTCTTTACCGGCTGATCCATGAATTCGCCGATGTCGGCGAAGGCGGCAATCGCGTCGAAGCGCTCGTCGATCTCGCTGCGCGTCAAGCCCAGCACGGTCGCGTTGAGATAGACATTCTCGCGCCCGCTGAATTCGGGATTGAAGCCCGCGCCAAGCTCGAGCAGCGCGGCGATGCGGCCGTGCACCTGCACGCTGCCGGCACTCGGCGTCAGCGTGCCGCAGATGATCTGCAGCAGGGTCGATTTGCCCGATCCGTTGCGGCCGACGATGCCGATGGTCTCGCCGCGGCGCACTTCGAAACTGATATCGCGCAGGGCATGGAATTCGCGGTGCCAGCTACGCCCGGCATTCGGGAACAACTGCTGCAGCAACCGGTGATAGGGCTTTTCGTAGATCGCGAAGGCCTTGCCGACGCCGTCGACGCGGATGGCTAGCTCAGAGGACATCGGCGAATCCCGGACGCGTCGCGCGAAACCAGGCATAGCTGAGGTAGCAGAACACGAGCGCGCCGAGCGAATAGAGACCGAGCCCGGTCCAGTCCGGCAACTGGCCCCACAGCGCAACCTTGCGCGCTTCGTCGATGATGAAGGTCAGCGGGTTCAGCCGAAATACCAGCTGGTAGCTCGGCGACAACGTGTCCACCGGCACCATGGCCGAGGACAGGAACAGCAGCGCCGCCGACATCACGCCGGTAATCTGGCTGATGTCGCGCAGATAGACGCCGAGTGAGGCGAACAGCCATCCGGTACCGGCGCCGACCAGCGCGAGCGGCAGCAGCACGAGCGGAAACAGCACCACGGTCCAGGGCGGCGCCCCGAAACGCAGCGCGAACAGGCCGATCAGCACCAGCCCATTCATTACCGCGTGGAAAAAAGCCGACAGCAGCATCGGCCACGGCAGTATTTCAAGCGGAAATACGACGCGCTTGACGTAGGAGGGATTGCCCACGATGAGCTGCGGCGCGCGCGACAGGCACTCGGTAAAAAAACCGTGCACGATCAGGCCGACGAACAGGATCAGGGTGAAGTCCGGCCCGCCCTCGGCCTGCTGCGGCCAGCGGCTCTTGAAGATCGAGCCGAACGCGACGGTGTAGACCAGCAGCATCAGGAACGGGCTGAGCACCGACCAGAGCAGGCCGAAGCTCGCGCCGCGATAGCGGCCGAGCACGTCGCGCTTGGTCAGTTCACGCGTCAGCGACCAGTGCCGGCTGAACGCGGAGAACGGTTCGGCGAGAAATCCGCCGAAGGTCAGCGCGCCGCTCATGCAGTCCACGCCGGCACGGCGAGGGGATCAGGCCGCCGCAAGCGCCGCATCCAGTTCGGCGCGCAGGTCGGCGACGTCCTCGACGCCGACCGACAGGCGCACCAGGTTGTCATGGATGCCCAGGCGCGCGCGGTTCTCAGCCGGCACCGAAGCATGCGTCATGACGGCCGGATGGTTGATAAGGCTTTCCACGCCGCCGAGCGACTCGGCCACGGCGAACAGCTCGCAGCGTTCCATCATGCGCCGCGCACCGTCGAAGCCGCCCTTGACGTAGATGCTGAGCATGCCGCCGAAGCCGCTCATCTGGCGCTTGGCCAACGCATGCTGCGGATGCCCCGACAGGCCGGGATAAATAACTTTTTCCACCTTGGGATGCGTGGCGAGCCAGCCGGCCAGTTCCTGCGCCGCGTCGCAGTGCGCGCGCATGCGCAGGTGCAGGGTCTTGAGGCCGCGCAGGGCGAGGAACGAGTCGAACGGTCCCTGCACGCCGCCGACGGCGTTCTGCAGGAAGGTCATCTTCTCGGCGAGTTCCGTGTCGTCGCCGACGACGATCATGCCGCCGACGATGTCGGAGTGGCCGTTGAGGTACTTGGTCGCCGAATGCATGACCAGATGCGCACCCAGTTCCAGCGGGCGCTGCAGCATCGGCGTGGCAAAGGTGTTGTCGACGCCGACGAGGATGCCGCGCGCGCGCGCGAATTCGGCGATCGCGGCGATGTCGACGATCTTGAGCAGCGGATTGGTCGGCGTCTCGATCCAGATCAGTTTCGTTTCCGGCCGTACCGCTGCTTCGAGCGCGGCGCGGTCGTTGAGGTCGACCCAGCTGAAATCGAGTCCGGCGGAGCGCCGGCGCACGCGTTCGAACAGGCGGTAGGTGCCACCGTAGACGTCGTCCATCGCGATGACGTGGCTGCCGCTGTCGAGCACGTCGAGCACCGTCGCCGTCGCCGCGAGGCCGGACGCAAAGGCGTAGCCGTTGCGGCCGCCTTCGAGGTCGGCGACGCAGCGCTCATAGGCGAAGCGCGTCGGGTTGTGCGAACGCGAATACTCGAAACCCTGGTGTACGCCGGGGCTAGCCTGCACATAGGTGGATGTCGCGTAGATCGGCGTCATCACCGCGCCGGTGGTCGGGTCGGGCGACTGGCCCGCATGGATCGCACGCGTGCCGAGACCGTGCTGCTTGGAAGAAGAACTCATGGGGATTCGCCGATTTCCGCCGCA
>JAAFHE010000428.1 GCA_013298265.1 Lysobacterales bacterium
TGTGGCAGGAGGTACTGGGCCTGTCCTCGCCGGTCAGCGCGACGGCGAACTTCTTTGCGCTGGGTGGCCATTCGTTGCTGCTCATTCGCCTGATCCACGCCGTAGCTGAGCAGTTTTCGACACGATTGACGATCAAGGAGGTTTTTCAACAGCCGACCGTGCGCGCCCTGGCGGCGCTGTTGCAGGATCGCGCGGCGACGGTCGACACAGGGCCGACGCACGCGCCGCACGACGCGCCGATACCCTTGTCGCTGTGCCAGTTCCGCATCTGGTACGTCGAGCAGATGCGCGACGCGAAGAACGAGCACAGCATGCCGGTTGCCATGATCCTGCGTGGCGACGTCGATCCGGCGTCGTTGCGCAAAGCGCTGGCGACGCTCGTCGAACGCCATCCGGCGCTGCGCACGCGCCTGCTGCTCGACCAGCACACGCCGCTGCAGCAGGTGGAGCAACACCTCGACGTAGCGCTCGAATACCACGACCTCGCTGATCTGCCGGACGCCGAACGCGAGCCGCGCGTTGCAGCCGTGCTCGCGCCGCACGACGGCCGCGTCTTCGATATCTACGACCTGCCGCTGTTCTGCACGGTGCTCGTACGGGTCGCGCCCGGTGAGTATCGCTTCCACATCAACTTCCATCATCTCGTCTTCGACGGCTGGTCGTTAACGGTGTTCGTCGATGAGCTGTTCCGCGCGTACGAGATGCATGCCGAACACCGGGTTCCCGAGCTGCCCGCGCTGCCGTTCGATCATCTCGATTTCGCAGACTGGCAGATGCGCTGGCTGCGCGGCACGGAAGCGCAGGAGCAGCGGACGTTCTGGCACGACTATCTGCAGGATTGCCCGGATCCGTTGTCGCTGCCTGGCCAGGGCCTGTGGCGGCGGGATGCGTCGTCGGGCGACGGGCGCATCGTCACTTCGCTCGACGTCGCGACACGCGATGCGCTTGCGGCACTCGCGCGGCAGCATCGCACAAGTCTGTTCTCTGTCTTGTACAGCGCGTTTGCGCTGCTGCTGTCGCGCCTGGCGGGGCAGGGCGATCTGGTCATCGGCATTCCGGTGACCGGGCGGCATCTGCCCGGGAGCCGGAGCGTGATCGGCAACTTCCTCAACAACCTGCCGGTGCGCAACCATATCCGGCTGGACGAGCCGTTCAGCGCCTACCTGGCGCGGCAGGTGGGGAACTTCGAGCAGGTGCTGTCGAACCAGGATTATCCGTTCGAGAAGATCCTCGAACTCGTGCCCCAGGCGCGCAAGCGTGACACGACGCCGCTGTTCCAGGTGCTCTTCAACATGCTGAGCCTGCCGTCGCGCAGCGCCGCGCCGCGTGCGTTCGAGGTGGCGTTCGACGGTGCGCCGGAAGTCGAGGCGAAGTTCGACCTGACGCTGTATCTGCGCGACCACGCGGACGGCGTATCGATGACGTGCCACTACGCGAAGGCCGCGTATGCGCACGCGGCGATTGGTCACGTGCTGAGCCAATACCTGCACCTGCTCGATCAGATTGGCGCGGACGCCACGCGGCAGTGTGGCGAGTACTCGCTGCGGCCCGGCGTGCCGGTGGAAGCGCGACGCGATCTCGAACCGCAGCGCTACTGGCCCGGCGCGGTGCAGGACATCTTCCGCCAGCGCTCGCTGGAGCGACCCGATGCCGTCGCGATCGTCGAGGCGGACCAGGAATGGACCTACGGCGAAGTGCTGCGCGCGTCGACGATCCTCGCGCGGCGGCTGAGCGAGGCGGGCGCGGCTGCCGGCGGCGTGGTCGCCATCGTTGCTGCGCGCAAGGCGTGCATGGTGATCGGCGTGCTGGCGACGCTGCAGACCGGCGCGGCTTTCTCGCTGCTCAATCCGGAATATCCGGTGGAACGCGTGCGCCTGCTCGCCGACATTCTCGCCCCCGCCTGCTTGCTGTTCGCGGGCGAGGCGGCGGCGTTCGCGGACGACTTGCGCGAACGCCTCGCGCCCGTCTGTGTGAATCTGCATCTGTCGACCCGTAAGTCAGTGCTGTGCGAAGGCGATGCCGACGGGTTCGTGCCGGCCGCCGTCGAACCCGAACAGCTCGCCTGCGTCACGTTCACGTCCGGCACCACCGGCACGCCGAAGGCTGTGGCCGGCATCCACATCGGCCTGGCCGGCTATCTTGAATGGGTGCCGGCGTGGCTGGAGTTCTCGACAGCCGACCGCTTCGCGATGTTTTCCGGCCTGGGCCACGATCCGATCCAGCGCGATATGTTCGGGCCGCTGTGCACCGGCGCGACACTGGTGATACCCGACGCCGAGGTGTTCGCGCCGCACGTCCTCGCGCGCTGGCTGATCGACAACGAGATAACGTTCGTGCACATGACGCCGGCGATGGCCCAGATCCTCTGCAGCACCGACGAGACGCGTTTCGACCGGCTCCGCGTGACGTTCCTGACCGGCGAGAAGCTGCACAGCGATGCCGTCGCCAGGCTGCTTGGCTACAACGGGAAAATGCGCATTCTGAACTCGTACGGCACGACCGAGACGCAACGTGCCGTCACGTACTTCGAGGCTTCGCTCGCGGTGGGCTACCAGGGCGTGATCCCGGCTGGCGAATCGGCACCCGACGCCGTGCTGCGCGTGCTCAACAGCGTGGGCACGCCGTGCGGCGTCGGCGAGATCGGCGAAATATTCATCGAGAGCTACCACCTGTCGAAAGGCTATCGCAACGACCCCGAGCTGACGGCAAAGGTATTGACGGAACTCGGCGGCGGCCGGCGACGCTACCGCACCGGTGACGTGGGCTGCCGGCTTGCCGACGGCACGGTGATGTGCCTGGGCCGCAAGGACGGGCAGATCAATATCCGCGGTTTCCGCGTCGAGACCGGCGAGATCGAATCGCAGGCGCGACGCCTGGAAGCGATCAAGGATGCCGTGGTGCTGCCGATGCGCAAGGACGAGGGCGGCGACCTGCTGCTGGTCGCCTACGTCGTGCCGGCCGACCCGTCATTCAACGAAAAACAGGTGCGCACCCACGTGCTGGAACACTTCAAGAACGTGCTGCCCGCGCACATGGTGCCGTCGGCGATCATGCCGCTGGCGCAACTGCCGCTCACGCCGAACGGCAAGCTCGATCGCCGCGAGCTGCCGCAGCCGCACTGGAAGGACGAGGAATCGTACGTCGCGCCGCGCACCGAGCTGGAGCAGTCGCTGGTGGCGATCTGGGAGGAAGTGCTGCGCGTCGAGAAGGTTGGCGTGCACGACAGCTTCGTCGAACTCGGCGGGCACTCGATGCTGATGGTGCTGATGATGAGCCAGCTATCCGAACGCCTGAACATGGAGTTCAACCTCGGCGACCTCCTGCGCTGCACGACGGTGGCCGAACAGGCGCGGCTGCTGGAGGAGCCCGCTGCATGAAAACGCAAATCCCGCACGAGCGTTGCGCTCGTGCGCGACGTGACGCTGATTGGCGACTGACGTGGGAATTCCGATCCGGCGTGTACGTTGCGGCTGTCCGCCGTGCAACCTCGACCGTAAGTCCGCCCAGGATATTGGCCGAGCCGCCGGCATCACTTGTCGCACCTTTCTGATTGTTCCGCGATGCTGCGCATCAACCCTGGCGAGCAACTGGCGATCGTTGTCTCGGCGAGCGAGGCGAACGGCGCGGTGTTCGCTGCTTCGGGTGTGTTCGGCGACGGGTTGCCGGAGTTCCGCAACCTGCGTCCGCCGCGGCTGCTGAAGGCCGACGAAGTAGCCGGGCTGGCGGTACACGATCATGTCGGACGCTACGTCCAGGCGTGGACGACGGTCGATGTCACGCTCGACGCCCAAGGCGCCTTGCAACTGCAGGTCGGCGCGCGCGACCTGGATGCCGGCCCGGCAAGCCGGCTGCGCGCGGCGGACCGCGGCGTGTTTCTCGCCGAGTCGCGCGGCGATCCCGAATTCCAGTTCGTGCAGTTCATCGCGGACGAGGCGTCGTCCGCAACCGCGTACCTGTGTAACGGCCGGCAGATAGGGACACGGGGAACGGCTCCGCGTTGACGTAGTTCGCCAGCGGTGGCCCTGGACGTGAGTGGCGCGCGTTACTCGAAGGTAGGTTTCGCGTTGACTGTCAGGAACACAACAGTCGCATCTGCTCCGATCCGGGCGATCGTTTACTGCATCGACGGCGGCGCGTCGGTGTGCGATGTCATTTCCGCAATGCGTCGATACACTGCCATCTTGCTGTGCGACCCTTAGGTTGACACGGGTGCGTCGCATTGATAATTGTCGATGTCTGAAAGGACGTGGCGCCTGGAAGCGTCCGTATCAGTTGTTCGTCGCACGCGAAGTGGGCGCGGAGCACTGGGGATCGCGCGGGCTGGAGCCGGAACGGCGCGCTGCGTTTCCGCCGACGGGGAGTTTCTCCGCG
>JAAFHE010000429.1 GCA_013298265.1 Lysobacterales bacterium
CCCACCCAACCCTCCGGCCCGTTGGGCGTTGAAGCCGGTGAGAACCTGTCGGTTCTGAACCGCCGGCTCCAACCCCCTTGAAGGGGAGGGCTTATCCGTCGCCAGCTCCCGCTGCCCGCCGACTTGTTTCGATGACGCTGGCCTTGTCATCAATGGACGCAGTGCTTTGGAGCCCTCCCCTTCAAGGGGAGGGTTGGGTGGGGATGGTGTTCGCCGCAAACCCCATCGAAGCGCATCACGGCTGAACCACCGTAACCCGCGCCGGCACGCTGCGCGCGACGCCGCGGATCTGCGGGCGGTACATGTCCTCGACCGTCGTCGGCGGCACCACGTAGTTGCCCGGCGATACCGCGCGCACGAGGTAGAACACCTGCGCCTTCTGGCCCTGCATCAGGTTCAGCGCGGCCACGTAGCGGTCGTCGCGGAATTCCTCGTGCTTGACGTCGGCGGCATAGGCGCGTTCGGCGATCTGCACGCCGTCGACGACGACGGCGGCCCACTGCTTCGCGTCGGTCAGGTTGAAATTCTCGATTTCCAGTCCGCCCGGCAGCAGGTCGATCAGCAGCGCGTCGCGTATCGCTTCCTTGGCTTCGATGCTGATGCCGACGATGAGGCCTTCGCCTTCCTTGAGATCACCGCCTTCCCAGGCACTGCCGTCGAGCGCATACCACTGGCGCTGGATCATGATCACGCTGTCGTCGGCGGCCGGCGCGCTCTTCGGAATGCCCGCGACGTCTTCACTGACGTACAGCGGTGCGGTGCTCTCGGGCACGAAGCGCACGCCGGCGCGCAGCGCGGCGGCGTCGAAGCTGCGGCTCCAGATCGTCGCGGGCACCACGGCCTCACTGTTCCCGGCCAGGCTCAGCGTGCCGCCGACCTTGGCATCGCCCTTGTCGATCAGCGCTTTGCCGAGGCGCGCGATCGCGCTTTGTTCCTGCGTGCTGAGCCACTGGATGTGGTTGCCGGACTTGCGCGCAGTCAGCTCGCGGCCCAGCGCGATCACGCTCTCGTCGTATTCGGGTTTATTGAGGCCGGCACGATGCGTCAGCGCGACCATCAGCGCCGTGTCGCGCAGATCCGAACCGTAGTCGCCGAGCCAGCGAGGCCGCTCGACCTTCTTCGCGAAGGCCTCGGCCAGTGCCTGCTGGCCGCGCACGGTATCGCCGCGCAGGCTCAGCGCGATGCCCAGATGCACCAGCGGCAAGGCTGTAATCGACTTGCTGCGCTCGTTGTCGAACAACGTCCGCAGCGTGCCCAGTGGCGCACGCTGCACGCGCGCGAGCACGTAGGCCGACCAGGCCTGGTCGGCAAAGCGCAGGTGTTCGGCGTTGTCGAAGGCGTAGTACGGATGGCCGCCGGACAGCAGATCGTCGTTGAGCCGCTTCAGCGCGTTCTGCAGCATACCGTCGGGTACGGCGAAGCCGGCCTCGCGCGCGTCGAGCAGGAACTCGGTGACGTAAGGCGTGATCATCGTGTCGACCGAGCCGTCGTCGCCCCACATCGAGAAATGCCCGGACGGCACCTGCATCGCCGAGATGCGGCTGATCGCGTTGGCGATCAGGCGCTGGCGCGTGTCGTCGGGCAGCGGCGTGATGCCGAGGTTCTTTGCATTGCCCGTGTCGAGCACGAGCACGCCGTAGCCGCGGCTCGTGGTCTGTTCGATGCAGCCGTAGGGATAGCCGAGCAGGCCGCGCACGGAACTGGCGAACGGCAGCGGCGGCAGCGCGCTGACGCTCAGGCTCGCGGTCACCGAATCGGCGATCAGCCCTTCCATCGCGCCGCTGCCCAGGCCGAGGCCGGCACCGGGCTGCAGTACCTGCGGTGCCGAGCGCAGCACCGCCGGCCAGGCCGGCCGCACGGCAATCTCGAAATGCCGCTGCAGGCGCAGCTCGCCGGCCTCGGCGAAGACGCGGAACTTGCCGACGCCCATGCCTTCGTCGGCACTGAGGTTGAACTGCAGCGTCTTCTTGGCGCCATCGGCCAGCGTCTGCGTGCGTACCGCATCGGCAATGCGCAGCGGCGGATCGGCTTCGAGCCGCACGCGGAATTCACGCTGCGCGCCGGAGAAATTGCTGAGATCTAGCGTGAGGCTCGCGCTGTCGCCCGGTGCGAGCACGCGCGGCGTCGACACTTCGGCCACGAGCGGGGCGCGCACGACGGTTTCCGCGTCGCTGCCGCCGTAGCGGTCGTCGCCGAAGACGAGGCCGGACACACGCAGGGTTCCGTTGAAATCCGGTAGCGGCAATTCAAGCTTTGCGTTGCCCTGCGCATCGAGCTTGACCGCACCGGAGAACAGATCGACGGTCTGCACCTTCGCGGTGGGACGGCGCGCCTGGGGTAGCGCGGCGGCGGCCATGTCGCCGCCGTAGCGCAGCTTGGCCAGCGCGCCGTCGAAACTTTCGATGAGGCGACCGTAGAGATCGTAGGCATCAATGCCGAGGCGGCGCTGGCCGAAGAACCATGCGTTCGCGTCGGGCCGCGCGAAGCGCGTGATGTTGAGAATCCCGACGTCGACGGCCGATACGGTCACGAAGGCGTTCTTGCCGGCGAGCGCCGGCGCCCTGATCTCGACCGGCAGCGGCAATTCCGGCTTCATGAGCTTCGGCGCGACGATTTCCACGGCGATCTTGCGTTCCGCGCGATCCATGGACACATGCGCCACGCCGACCGCGCGCGCCGGCGTGACCTTGCTCGTGGCCGAGCCGCCGCGCAGCACCAGCGCGCTGACATAGACGTCGTGGCGCTCCCAGTCGGCGCTGACCGGAATCTCGAACGTGGTCGCGCCGTTCACATTGATGCGACGCGTATAAAGCAACTTGTCGCTTTCGACAAGCAGCAGGCCGGCGCCGGCCTGTGGTGCGGTCACGGTGACTTTCAGCGTGTCGCCGGCGCGGTAGTGTTCCTTGTCGAGCGCGAGCTTGATCTTGTCCGGCCGCGCTTCCTTGCCGCGGTTCTCGTCGTCCCAGCTCCAGCCGGCGGTGAACGGATAGCGCATCGTCAGGCCGGTGGCTGGATCGAGCACTTCGATGCGGTAGCCGCCCCATTCCACGGGTACGTCGAACTTGACCGCCTGGCCGGCCGAGGTCGTGATGTCGCGGCTCTCGACCGTGTCGAAGCTGCGCGTGTAGTCGAAGCGCCAGCCGCTGCTCTTGTCGTAGCTCCAGTGGTAGTTGCGATTCTCGCGCACGAGGCTGAGCTTGAGTCCCTGCGCCGCGAGCAGTTCGCCCGCGCCGTTGGCGCGGATCAGTTCGAAGCCGACGCGCCCGTTGGCCGCGGCGCCGTCCTTGGGATCGAACAGCGGCCGCACGCCGACCAGCGCATCGGCCGGCCACACGGTGCGCTTGAGCGTGCGCGTGACGCTGCGCCCGCCGCTTTCGTAGACGCTGCCGGATACCACGGCGGCAACCGGGGCCTGCGCGGTGATATCGCCGAGCACGTCGACCTGTGTTGCGAGCTTGCCGTGCTCGTCGAGCGTGGCGTCGACGACGTCGCGCGCTTCCTTGGGCAGTTCCAGCGTCGGGTCGCCGAAGAAGAAATCCTTGCGCGCATCGAGCGGATGCGCGTCGTTGACGACGGTCAGGCGCGCGGTGAAGCGATTGCCTGCGGCCGGCGCGCCGTACAGATAGTCGCCCTGCACGTCGAGAGCGATTTTTTCGCCGGGTTTCAGGCGCGCCTGGCCGGCCGTGAGATCGAGCTTCAGGCGCTCGGGCAGGAATTCTTCGACGCGCAGGCTCAGCGCCTGATTCGCTTCCTTGGCCGCCGGGTCGAGGCGGAACTCGATCTGCCAGCGTCCGGTCGGCGCGTCGGCCGGCAGTTCCTGGGTCCATTCGAGATAGCCCAGTTCGCGCGGCTCCAGCTTGGCCTGGCTCCACTGGCGGCCGTCGGGCTGCTTGAGCGTCAGGAACACCGGCTGCGGCGGGATCGGCTTGCCGTCGCTGTCGCGCAGCAGCGCCGAGACGCGCAGCGTTTCGCCAGGCCGGTACAGGTCACGTCCGGACCACGCGAACACGTCGAACCATTCCTGGCGGCGTCCGGCGACGGCGAAGTCGGACAGATCCAGTGCGGGCTGGTTGAACGGCAGCAGCGACACATCCTCGCCGCTCTTCGCGACCAGCACGTGGTTCGCGGTCAGCGTGTAGTTCAGCAGCGCGTTGCCGTCGGCGTCGGTCTGCGCGGTCAGCACGCTCTCGCCCTTGGCGTCGAGGATGGACAGTTCCACGTTGGCCAGCGCTTCGCCGGACTTGAGCGAGGCCGCATGCACGAACAACTGTTCGCGATAGGCGCGTGTATGCAGGCCGATGTCGCTGACGAAGAAGAAGCTGGTTTCCCACTCGCCCTGGAAACTGCCGGCACGTTTCATCGCGGC
>JAAFHE010000043.1 GCA_013298265.1 Lysobacterales bacterium
TCGCGTCCGGCGGTGCCCCAGCGCACCTCGACGAAACCGGCGGCAGTGGCCATCTCGGCAGCGGCGCGCGCGGCCGTGGCGGGGTCGGTCAGTGTGGCCTCGACGACAGCGACGGTACTGCCTCGCTCCAGGTGCAGGGTGCGCGCGAAGCCGGTGCAGTCTGTACCGTTGTGGACAATCAATAGATTCAGCGCACTATCGGCTGACAGCAGGCGGGCGGCCTCGATCAGCGCCTCGAACATCGCCTCGTCGGCGGCCGACGCGTCGAGTATCAGTGCGATGCCGCGACCCGCTCCGCTCGCATCCAGCTCGTGACGCAGCGGCTCGGCGAGCGCGTGCGTCGACTGGCCGATGATGCGCCAGGTGCCGGATTCGCTGCCGCCGCGCCGGGGCGGCGCGGCAACCGGCTGCCAGTCGATGCGGAACTCGCGCAGCCACGGTCCCACGCCTGCCGGGAAGGGCTCGGCCAGGGGGGCGCCGTCGGCGAGGTGCGCCAGCGCCTGGGCGACTTCAGAGACCCGGGCATCAGCGAAGTCCGTCGGTGAGGCGGGGGCGGGCAAGCCGAGCGCACGCGTCGTCTCGACGATCAACTGGCCGACCGCGATCGAATTCAGGTGCAGGTCGGACAGCAGGCGGTTGTCCGGTGAGATGGCACTGGCCGGCAGTTCGGTGCGCACGGCGAGGTGCTGGCGCAGGCTGGCGAGGACCTGCGCCACATCGACCGTGCTCGCCGCCGCGCCGACGTCCTCGACCATCGGCAGCGCGGTTGCGGCAGGAATGGCGGCAGACGTCGGCGCCACAGCGACCGGTGCGGGCGCCGCGGCCAGTTCGCAGGGGTTGGCAAGGAATTGCCGTGGCTGATACGAGAAAGGCCGTATCGCGCGATCGGCGAACAGCGCCGGCAGATCGGGTGTCGCGCCGGCGGCCCATGCCGCGCCGACCGCGCGCAACAGGCCGCCAAAGCTCTCGCCGCAGGCATCGACCGACAGAGTCGGTACCGAGGTCGATGCGCGTGCAAGGCGGCTGATTGTCGAGCCGGCTCCGACCTCGATCCACAGATCCGCCCTGTCGCCGGCCGCACGCAGCGCATCGGTGAATTGGACCGGCGCAGTCAGCTGGCGGCACAGCAGCGCGCGCACGTCGGTTTCGTCGCTCAGCAGCGCGCCCGTCACCGTTGACGCAACGGGACGCAGCGGGGCGACCAGACGCTCGGCCGCCAGCGCCGCGGACAAAGCAGGCTCCGCGGCAGTGATGTGACGGGAATGGAAGGCACGCGACACCGGCAGGCGCGCGAACGGTATTTGCTGCGCGCGCAGGCGATCGAGCAGGGCGTCGATGTCTGCGCCAGCGCCGCTGACGATGGTCTGTTCCGGTGCGTTGAAGGCAGCGATCTCCAGCGCGGTGCCCTCAATGTGTGCCGCCGTCGCTGCGGCGTCGAGCGATACGCTGGCCATCGCTCCGCCATCGCCGTGCGTCTGCATGGCCGCGCCGCGCGCGTGCGCGATGCGCAGCGCGGCGCTGTCGTCGAATACACCGGCCCAGGCGAGCGCGCAGATCTCGCCGAGGCTGTGGCCGAGCGCGATGTCGGCGTCGAGTCCGAGGCGATCAAGCACGCGCAGTGCCGCAAGCGACGCCGTCACCAGGCCCGCCTGCGCCACGGCCGTGTCGTTGTCGTCGCCCGCCGCCAGCGCCGCCTGTCGATAGCGTGCGTCCACATCGGCGAACCGGCGGCGCCAGGCGCCGCCCGCGGACCGTGGCGGCGATCCCTGTCCAGGGAACAGGAAGCCGATGCGCGGCCGCGCCATGCCGACGCCGAGACAGACGTCGTCGAGCAGCGAGAACGCGGGCGCCTGCAGGACTTCGACGAGATCAGCCGCGCGGACAAGACGTTCGGCGAGTTCACACGGCTGCGCAGCGACAATCGCGATGCGCACCGGCAGGCCGCGCAGACCGTTGGCGAGATCGGCACCCAGGTCGGCCAGATCCGCGTGGGCCAGCGATGCCGCTAGCGCGGCCAGTTCGCGCGCGCGCGTTGCCGCGGCGCTGACGTCGGCGGCATCGAACACGAACAGTTCCCGATCCTGCGCCGTCGCATCGAGGCGCCGCTCACGTGCGGCGAGCGGCCGTGAGCGCGGCGCCTCCGCTGCGGCAAGGACGAGATGCGCGTTGATGCCGCCGAAGCCCATGGAGCTGATGCCCGCGACCGCATCGGCACGCTCGGGCCAAGGTTCGGAGCGCGACAGCGTGCGCAGCGTGGCAGCGGGGTCCGCCAGCGCTGCATGCGGCGTTTCACAGCCGGTCGTAGGCGGCAGTACACGAGCCTCGAGCGCCAGGCATGCCTTGATCAGGCCGGCGAGTCCCGAAGCCGCCTTGGTATGGCCGATGTTCGCCTTGATCGAGCCTATGGCTGCAGGCAATCCCAAGGCGCCGGACTCGCGCCGTGCGCGCGACAGCGTCGCCAGTTCCGTCGCATCCCCGACCGCCGTGCCGGTGCCGTGGCCTTCGAACAGGGCTACGCGCTCGATGCCGAAGCCGGCTCGCGTGTAGGCGCGCTCCAGGGCGAGACGCTGACCGTCGGCCTCGGGACGGGTCAGGCCACCCTTGCCGTCGGAGGAAATGCCCCAGCCGCGAAGTACGGCGCGAATGCGGCGTCCCTCGGCCTGGGCGTCGGCGAGACGCATGAGCACGGCGAACCCGCAGCCTTCGCCCGGCAGGAAGCCGGTTGGATGTGCGTCGTAGATGCGCATCGTGTGCTGGGCCAGCGCGCCGGTGCGGGCAAAGCCGACGAGCTCGAACGGGTCTAGCGAAAGATCCACGCCGCCGGCCAGCGCTATGTCGAGGTCGCCGGCCACCAGCGCCGAGCAGGCGTTCGCGACCGACAGCAGCGACGACGCGCAGGCACCGTCGACGGTATAGCCGCCGCCACCGAATCCGAAGTGATTGCAGATACGGCCGGCGATCGTGTTCGACAGCCCCCCGGCGAGCGTTTCTTCGTCGGGTATGGGGAACGGCGCCTTGAACACGTCTTCAAAATCCGCCATCAGCGCCCTGCGCTCGTCCGCGCCGATGCCGTGCCTGTCGAGCACGCCGCCCAGGCTGCGCTGCACGTAGGGCCAGCGCAGCCGTAGCTGGGACGCGCGCGAGAATTCGCCGGTCAGCGAATTGCCGAGCAGCACGCCGGTGGCGCGGCGCCGCGCCGCGCTGTCTTGGTCCAGACCGGCGTCGGTCAGCGCGTCGGCCGCGACGTCGAGCGCGAGCCAGTGGGTCATGTCGGCGGCGCGCCAGCTCGTGGCGCCGACGCGAAAGCGCACGCGATCGAATTGGTAGCCTTCGAGCAGCGCGGCGTCGTGCACATAGGTCGAATCGGCGACGCCGATACGTTCCGGCGCATAGTCGGCGACGCGCAGCCGCTGCGCCGGGATGCGACGGAAGGCGCGCCGCTGCGCAAGCACGTTGTCCCATAGCAGCGCCGGCGAGTCGGCATCCGGATAGCGGCAAGCCAGACCGACGATGGCGACGGCGTCGCGCATCAGGAAGCCTGCACGGCGATGCCCGCGCCGGTCTGTGCCTCCCCTCTCGCCTGCTGTGGTTGCGCCATACGTGCGCTCACGGCCAGTGCCGCACCGCGTACGCAGCAGACGAACGTGAGTGCGAAGAACAGGCCGAAGACGACGTGGAAGACCATCAGCATGCCGTAGATGGCAGCGACGGAGGCGCCGAAGAGGATCTGCGGGCGCGCGGCTGACGGCGTCGTCGCCGGATCGGTCAGCATGTAGTAGGTGAACAGCAGGAACGCGACACCCGTCATTGGATTGAGGGCTGCCGCGAGTTCGGTATCGAAGAACACGCTGCGCAGCACCGCCTGCAGCACGAAGGTGCCGAGCCAGCTCGCGATCAGCGGAATGCGGCGGGTGAGTTTCGCGTTGAGGAACGTGCCCGACGCGATGATCACGACGGGCAGGAGCCAGTCGGCCCAGCCGTGCAGATTCTCGGTGAACTGATAGGGCGGCGAGATACCTACGAACGGAAACAGCAGCAACGTCGCTGTAATGCCGAAATTCGACGGATTCATGAAGTGGCGGCGTCCGCGATCGACGCGCACCCGAAACAGCGCCTTCGACGCAATCGCGACGATCGTCGCGAACACGATCGGCATGATCAGTTCGTTCGAGTACAGCAGCATGCTGACGGCGAGTCCGGTGATATGTGCCGGCAGCAGGAAATGGACCAGAGGCCTGAGTCCGCCTCTGAATTTTGCCG
Organism: Lysobacterales bacterium; assembly: GCA_013298265.1. Taxonomy (GTDB): domain Bacteria; phylum Pseudomonadota; class Gammaproteobacteria; order Xanthomonadales; family Rhodanobacteraceae; genus Tahibacter. The sequence goes on from JAAFHE010000043.1 coordinate 4,261, forward strand.
GTCGCCCTTGCGTGCGCGCGTCGACGAATTCGATCAGCAGTTCGGCTGCATAGGCGGCGGCCAGTGCGGCGAGCGGTTGTGCCCACGACTGCTCGAAACCGAGGAAGCTGTGGCCCAGCACGTTGAGCAGCGTGATCGCAAAGGCGAAGCGCTGCAGCGCAACCAGGCGCAGATCGACGGCGGGTTTTGCGGCTTGTGGATCCATGGGCGGTTCCCGGCAGGCTAGGGTAGGGATGCGACGGCGCTGGTCGCGCCGGGCCAGCCGAGCAGCACGGTGTGCCAGCCGGCGTCGAGCTTCAGGGTCTCGCTGCGCGCCCGGCCTTCCGGGTCGCGCCAGCGCAGGTCGACGCGCAGTGCCTCCGCGGCGGCATCGCCGAGGCCGAAGTGCAACTCGGGACTGCGCTTGCCGCTATGGCCGTTGCCGCCATCGACCTGTCCGACGAGCAGGCGTCCGTCGGGCAGGTGCACCAAAGCCTGCGCGCCTATCGCCGCGCGCGCTCCGGCGTGTGGCGGGCGTCCCGGCTGTACCGAGGTTGTTGCGGCGCCCTGCGGCAGCAGCAGGCGCAGGCCGATGAAACGGCCAGCCTTGGCGGATCGGTTGAGATAGGCGTACGAGGGTTCCCATTGCTTGGCGACGGCAAAATCCAGGCGTCCGTCGCCGTCTGCGTCGGCGGTCGCGATGCCGCGCGTGACACCGCCGCGCGCGAGGCCGATTTCGGCGGCGATGTCATGCAGGCGGCCGTCGGATCCACGCGCGTAGAAGGGGTTGTGCTGGCTGCCGCTCAGATCGTCGCCGGCTGACAAACGATGCCAGGCGCCGGGGAAACGCAGGTTGAAATCGTTGCCCATGGCGATCTCGTGCAGTTCGGGCCAGCGGTTGACCGTACCTGCGAGAAATCCGGTGGCCTGCAGTGCCTCGAGCGCGCCGTCGTTGTCGAAGTCGCCGAAGCGTGTGTCCCAGCCCCAGCCGCTGCGCGCCATGCCGAGTTTTTCCGACTGATCGTCGAATGGCGCCACGCCGTTGCGCCAGTCTTCCGGTCGATTGGTATTGACGAACACGAAGTGACTTTCCTGCAGGGCGAACTCCTGCGCGATGTTGCTCACGAACAGGTCGAGCCGGCCGTCGCCGCTGATGTCGCCGAAGTCGACGCCCATGCCCTTGAACGAATCGCGCCCGACCACTTTCGACCGCGGCGTCGTGAAGTGGCGTCGGCCGACTACCGGCTCGAAGCTCAGCCGGCCCGGTACGGAGCGGTTGTGCAGCATGACGTCGGAGCCGAAGTCGTTCGCGACATAGAGTTCCGGCAGCAGGTCGCCGTCGAGATCGGCCGCACCGAGGGCGAGCGTCCAGCCGGTCGAATGCTCCGGCGCGAACGGTTCGACGAAGGTGTATTCGACCGACGGCGCATCGCCGGCGCGCGCGCTGCGCCACAACGCAATGCGATTGCGTCCGCCGTTCAGCGCGCGCGACATGGAGTCCTGCATGGACTGTCCCGCCGCGCCGTCGAGGATGTGCGCGCCATCCGGAAAATAGTTGCCGAGCGCGATGTCGACATGCCCGTCACCATCGAAGTCCGCGAATGTCGCCGCGTTCGTATACCAGCGCTCCGCATGCGGCAGCAGCTCAGTGGCGAGATAGCGCTGCGCGTTCATGGCCGTGCCTTCGCCGCCGCGCGCCAGGTAGGCGGCCGGCGGCCGTCCCCAGTAGTAGATGAGCAGATCGACGAAACCGTCCTCGTTCATGTCGTTGGGCGCGCAGCCCATCGGTGCCATCGTCGCGCTGTCATAGGCGAGTCCGCCGGTGTCGAGCGCGAACGGGGCATAGCGCTCGGTGCCGCCGGGCATGGTGGCGATCACGACGCGGTCGGTACGCGGATCGACCAGGCAGACATCGTTCGACGCACCGTCGCTGTCCAGATCGGCCAGCGCGACGCTTGCGCCGACCGAGGAAATCCAGCCGGCGATGGGTTCGAGGCTCGCATTGACCCGACGGCGCGTGCGTTGCTCCGCGGTCGTGTCCGGCAGGGTCAGCGGCATTTCAGAGAAGGCATAGCGTGACGCCAGCACGGTGCGCCCCGTGTCATCGAACGTCGGTGGTCGTGCGATGAAATAGGCGCCGACGACCAGTGCCGCCGCGAACGCCTTGGTGACATAGCCTTGCTGCAGTATCGATGGCTTCACGGGAATGACGCCTTGCGTGTTTGTCAGAGGGCGAGCCGGTCCGGTGTCAGCGAAGCCGGTGTCGCAAAAACCGGCTTCGGCGTGATCGACGGCGCGAAGGGCGGTAGTCCGCCGAGCTTCACATGCATCAGCAGCGGGAACGCGACAAGCACCGGCGGATCGAGCAGGTCCGGTGCACGCAGCGGCAGCGAGATCGGCCTGTCGAGTTCGCGCGCGGTGACCGGCCCGGCTGCGCCTACTGCGCCGATGAGACTGCGGTTGTCGAACAGCCGGTCGAAATCGGATACCGGCACGAGCGCGACCGAAAGCACGTGGTAGGCCGCGTCGGGATCTGCATCGTCGGGTACGTCGAGCCGGAACTCCCGCGTCCCCGCAAGGATGTCGCAGGCGAGCGGCAGGGTCTGCGGTATCCGCGACTCGAACAGACCGACAAACAGGAGCGCGTCCTGCGGTACGTGCTCGATGCGGCCACGCCAGTGCGGGCTGTGCGAGACGGACAGGTTCTGCCGCGGCAACGTGGTCGCGCGGCCGTCGGCGCTGCGCAACTCGCGATACATCTCGCGGTACCGCGCGGGCGCAAGTCCGACGAGGTGGGCAAAGCGCGTAGTGAATGTTCCGAGACTCGAATAGCCGACATCCTGGCATATGTCGAGCACGGAGCGATCGGTGCGCATGAGCAGGCCTTTTGCGGCCTCAAGCCGCAGCGCGCCAAAAAAACGCGCCGGCGGTACGCCGGTGAGGCTCTGGAAAACCCGCAGGAAATGGAATGAACTCATGCAGGCGACTGCAGCCATTTCATCCAGTGCAAGCCTTTCCGCCAGTCGACCCTGCATGTGCCGGATCGAGCGCCGTATCGGTTCTGCATGGTCACGCCGGTCGTCCGGGTGGAAGGCCGCGTCGCTGGTTTCCATCACTGCAACTCCCGTCAGGTGATGCCTGTCCACGGTCAGTACGCGAAGGCAGCGGTCCTTGCCGTGGGTTCGTGCTTCACGTCGGGTGGCGGCGCGCGTGCCGATCCGGCGATGACAGCGTCGCGCGTGCGTCTGCGCCAGATTTCGTAGGCGGGCTGGTCTGCGTCGTCGGGAGGCAGATCCTGCCGCACAGAATCAACCAGGGCGGCGATGGTCTCGGCGTCGCTGCCGCAAAAAATGCGGCATGCCTCATCCGTGTGCGGCACGATGTTGCCGGCCCGCTGTCGCGCCGCCGCGGCGAACGCACTGCCCTGTGCCAGCCAGTCGCGGCATGTGCCGGCGCAAACCGACAGCCGCTGCAGCGAAACGGTCGGCGCGCCGCCGGCATACGTCGCGGCGAGCCCGATACCGGCCCACAGATCGGCGTGGCGTGACGGCGAGAAGCCTGCGATGGTGCTGGCGGCACGATCCGGCTCATGGCCTGCGACAAACCAGAGACTGCGTCCCAGGCCCTGATCGAAAGCGCGGCGTGCATAGCCGCGCACGCGCAACGGCACGCGCTGCGGCCCTTCGACGGCACTGCGCCAATGGAAGAATCCCTGGTGGAAGCCGTAGCCGTCCAGCATCAGCCAGCGCAGCAGTGGATCGCGCCGGGCCAGTGCGCCCCTCAGCCCGAACGGCAGGCGGGCATGAGCCCAGCCGGCACCGATGTAGGCCATGTAGACATGGTCGGCGCCGCGATCGGCTATCAAGGTGTCGAAGCGAGCGCGCCTTCCGGGCAGCAGACGATCCAGCAGGTACAGCGCCATCGCTGCACCTTCGTAGCGGAAGCCGCGGAACGGCGCATCGGTTGCCTCAAGTCCGGCAATCGTTGCCGCAACGGAGTCACTGTCGAGTGCGCGGTGATAGCCCTGCAGGAACGCTGCACCGACGGCCTCGATGTTGGCTATCGCACGCGCATCACCGCCGCGAAAGCCGCGCCGGACATAGCTGGTCTCGGCGGCGTCAATGCGCAGGAACGGCCGAAGCAGCGTCTTCATGGGCGGCTAATCCTCAGGGGGACAGCGACAGCACGGGCGGCCGACTGTGACCTGCGGGTCAGCGTGATGCACCGACGGCGAAATCCATCCTACACTTGGCCAGCGCGCAAGCACAATCACAAACTGTAGATCTCGACCTTTGTCGAACTACAGCTTGGCAATATCGAAGAAAGCATGTGTCTCCGCGGTCCGCTAGGTTCCTACTGCCGATGTGACAGTAGTTCCGGTTGTACAACTGGGAGAGATACCTATGAGCAAGTGGCTTATCCACGCGGCGTTCGCGCTCGCCGCTGTGCTGAGCAGCGGCGCCAATGCGCAGACCGCTTCCCCGCGCGATCCAAACTCGTTCCCGGACTACGCCGAAACCGAGTACGAACAGTCGATCATCACTATCCCAATCTACGCCGGCAATCGGGAGCCGGTCGAAATCCTCAAGCTGACCGCGTTCATGCGGCTTGAGCGCGAGAGGCCGACGCGCAATGGCCTGGGCCATCGCCAGCTGGAGTTCACCATCGCCGACTGGGAACTCTATGGCTACAGCGAATTCCTCGAGGCCGACGTGACATTCAAGCTGTCCGACGTGCCGGTTCAGCCCAAGAGCCTGGTAGTGGCGCTGACGGAGCGTTCGGACTATCCGGCGATGATTGTCTACAACGCGATCTACGACATCTACATTGATCAGAAGCTGGTCGCCAAGAATCGGCCCGGCGTCGCGTTCGCGAAGAATGTCTACGAGATTCCGCCGCGCAACATCAGCGTCGCATTCTCCAAGCCGTTCTCGCTCCCGGGCGACTTCACCCTCAACGCAGCGGCTGCAGAGCGCGTGAAGAAGATCGCGGCCAACACCAAGGCGGCGGGCGGTCAGAAAATCACGATCTACTGTCCATACTTCTTCTGCGACGGTACCTGCGAGGACATGTCCCAGATCACGTTGCAGGAGTACGAACAGGGCGTATCGATCTCCAAGGCGATTCGTGCCGGCCAGTTCACGCTTAAGCGGGACTAGCAAACCCGGTACAGAATGGGAAAATCCGGACGGGCGCGCGGTAGCGCGCTCGTTCGGGCCAGGCGAAGGCCGTCAGGGCGGTCCTTTGCGCGACAGGCGGCACCGTCAACGAGGAAATGCGACCGCAGAAACCCTGCAGCACGATGCTGGTAGAACCTTCCCATGCTGAAAACCCAAGGAGATCATGCAATGTCCCGATGCTCATGTCCGCGCCGGTACGGCCATCGTGCCAAGGCTGCCGCCACCGTGGCGGCTTTTTTGCTTTTTGCCGGTAGCGACGTCTACGCCCAGGCCGCGCGGCCTGCCCTTGACGATCTGGCGTTTCTCGCCGGGTGCTGGGAAGGCGAGCTCGCCGATGGCTCCACGATCCGCGAGACCTATACGGCGCCGCGCGGGGGCGCGATGCTTGGCAACAGTCAGGTCTCTGCTGCGGGAAAAACCCTGTTCTTCGAATTCATCCAGGTCGCGCAGACGGAGACCGGCGTTGCCTACAAGCCGTCTCCGAATGCCAAGGACTCCGTCGCGTTTCCGGTCGCCAAGCTGACGGGTACGGCCGTGGTGTTCGAGAACGCCGCGCACGACTTTCCGCAGCGCATCGCCTACACGCTGGAAGGCGACAAGCTCACGGCGCGCATCGAGAAACTCGATGGCCAGAAATCGCAGACGTTTCCGATGAAAGCTGTCCCTTGCGGAGGGGAGTCGCACCGCAAGGCGCTGGCGAAATAGTCCAATGCCGCGCGCGGCCGCTATGGCCGCGCGCGTCGCCCGGGCGTGAGGCCCGCGACTCGCAGATACGGATTCGAACATGAACCTGTGTGTCGTCACTCGTTCCGTCGTGCGCATCGGTGCTGTGCTGCTGACAGTCACCGGAGGCGCACAGGCCGCAACGCTGCAGGTTGCGCCGGCGACGGCCGGCTGCAAAGCCGATGCCGTCGACAAGAATCGCTACTGTTCGCTGCGCAGCGCCATCGCGGCAGCCAATCGCGATGCCGGCGCCGACGTCATCGCACTCGAACCGAACAGCGTCTACGAACTGGCCGAGGTCGACCATGTCAACGAAGGCGGCAATGGACTGCCGGCCGTCATCGGCACGCTGCGCATCGAAGGCAATGGCGCGACGATTCGGCGCAGCGACGGGCGAACGTGCCTCCGTTTCGCCTGTTTCGCGTCGAGAAGGACGGCGACCTCGCGCTGGATCGCCTGACCTTGCGCAACGGCACGACACCGCGTGGCTTCGATGGTGCGGCCATCTGGAGCGTCGGACGCCTGTCACTGACGTTCTGCACGCTTGAGGAAAATCACTCCGGTGACGACGGTGGCGCGATCCGTAGCGATGGCGTGTTGCGGATCGCCGACTCGCTGGTGCGCGGCAACAGTGCCCGCTGGCGTGGCGGCGTCGGCGGGGGGCTGCAGAGTTCCACGCAGTCCGGCAGTGCAGACAGCATCATCGAGCGCACGACATTCGAGAACAACGAGGCTTGGTCGGGCGGCGGCGCACTGTGGCTCATGGGCACCACGCTGCTCGTCAACACGACGCTGTCGGGCAATCGCGCCGGCGAACGCGGCGGTGGTGTGCTCAACTATGGGAACCTGGAGCTGCGCAACGCGACGATCACGGACAACCAGGCGGGCGTTACCGCTGGCGGCCTTTTCACGTACGGGCCTGTCAGCCTGGGCAACACATTGCTGTCCGGCAACCGCGCGATGATCGCGAGCGATTGCCAGGGGAAGCTGGTGTCGCTTGGCTACAACCAGATCGGCAATTCCTACCGCTGCACGGTGGACGGCGACACAACCGGCAACGTCCCCGGCGGTGTGCCGGCGCTGGCTCCGATCTCCGACGTCGGCGGCGTGCGTGCGCACGAGCCCAGGATCGGCGGCACGCTGATCGACGCAGGCAATCCTGCCCCTCCGGGCAGTGCCGATGCGGCCTGCGACCGCGTCGATCAACGCAATCATGCACGCGCCGGCCGTTGCGATATCGGCGCGGTCGAGCACGGGACCGGCGGTTAGGAGCAGCAATGAAAACCCATTCGCTAGCCGTAGGCATGATCGTCGCGCTCGCAGCGGTACTGCCGGCGCGGGCGGACGACCGCTGCGGCGCAAAGCCTGATGCGGCGCGATCCGAAGCCGCCGTGCGCGCGCTGACCGAGCTCGGTGCCGACATCCAGGTGCGCGACGAGGGCGGACGGCGCAAGATGATGCTGACGACGGACGGAAACTGGCGCGGCGGCGACGAAGGTCTCACCCATCTCAAGGACGTCGCTGGTTTGTATAAATTGCGGCTGGCCGGACATATCACCGACGCTGGACTCGCACGTCTCGTCGATATGTGCGAACTCACCTCGCTGGACCTGCACATCGTCGGCGTGACTGACGCGGGTGTGGCCGAACTGGGGCGCATCAAGCGTTTGCAACGGCTGAATCTCACCTACACGAAAGTGTCCGATGCGGGACTCGACGCGCTCGCGGGATTGCGCGACCTGCAGTGGCTCGGCCTTTCCTATACGCGTGTGACGCAGACCGGCATCGACAAGCTCAGGCAGTCGCTCAGCGGCACGATCATCGAAGGCAATCCATCACAGTAGTGTGCTGTCCCAAGAGTTTTGGAACGAGAAACTCCGGATGGGATTCGCTGCGAAATCAGGCACGGCGCAGAGACGTGTCGCATTGGGGCGACTAGGGGCAACGACGTCTCGCGGCGAAAGACACAGGAATTCCCGGAAATTTGTGGGTTGGTGCGCCAGGCCCGGACCGGGCTCTCGCATTCCCGATCTCAACA
>JAAFHE010000430.1 GCA_013298265.1 Lysobacterales bacterium
CGAGTACAGATTGGACAGGAATCCGGTGCTGGTATCGGGGTAGACGCGCGACGACGAGACCGAGATTCCATCGCCCGAATTGGGCAGCGCGACCGCACCGGTAACGTTCACGCCGATGTAGTTGCCACTGAACGTATAGTCGTGGCCGTTGGCGCTGATGCCATTGCCATTGCAGTTGCCGATCACCAGATTGAAGATCTTCGAACCGGTGGCGCCGTCGGCATGACCCAGCGCGGCAGTGCCGGAATCGGTGAGATCCAGGCAACTACGACCATTGCCGTTGATGGTCACCTTGTTGCCATTGATGGTGAACGGCGCGCGCAACTGCGGCAGCCCGCCATTGATCACGGTGATCGAGGTGACGCCCACAAAGTTGATGGTGTGCGAACCGGAGCGCGTATTGCCGAACATGATCGCGGCGCGCAGCGAGCATTTCGTGGTATCGCCCTGGGTGGCGCACTTGTTGGTGGTGGCCGGATCCTGCACGACATCGTTGGCCACGTTCACGTTGTAGATTTCGGCGCCGGCTTGCATGCTCAGCCCAGCCAGCATCGCGCCCACCAGCCACAGCGCCCCCAGGCGCCGCGCGCCGGAGGAAAACTTCTTGCCGCGCGAGTGCGCGGATTGCATCGAGTACATGGTCCCACCCATTGGTTGACGTAGCCGGAGTTGACGCGACCGACATCTGCGTTATCAGCCGGATGCTGTGCATAACGCCCAACGGAAAGAAACCCGAACACTCGGCGATGAAAACCGACTGGATTAGCTCCCCCCGCGATTCGGACACTTCCGGCACCGGCGCTGGAACCCGCACTTCTGAGGCTACGGCGCGCAAGGTGTCGACCCGACACGGGATCGAATGGCACTGACTTAAGCCCCGTCATCCCCGCGTAGGCGGGGATCCAGCGCGTTTGCTGGGTCGAAACGGCATGAAGTCGCTGGATTCCCGCCTACGCGGGAATGACGAAAATCGGGATGCTGCGCTTGAGTCAGTGCCGTTCGACACGGGATCGGATCAACGTAGACGACGAAGTCGCTACGCCCCTGGCTACGCAATCCTCGTATCCTTCGCGGGTATCCCCGGCAACTACGGATCGCCTCATGCCCTCGCCATCGAAATTTCTGACCGCCGCTTCGAGACTGTGTGGCGTCGGCGTCATGCTGTTCGCTGCTGCGCCGATTTCAGGAAAGGATGTCGCTCCACGGCGCGATGATTGCCTGGCGCGGCTGGAAGTTGCCAACCTTCTGGTGGATCTGAATATCGAGCTGCTCAAACAGCGCAGTGCCACCCTGGTACTCGAATCCTGGTGTCGTACGCACGCGATGGCGGCTGAGCCACGCATCGTGGCCGATCGCGTGCCGGCCGCTGCCAAGCCTGCGACCGCCGAGCAAATGCAGCGGCTGCAGGTGACGGATCCCAACCAGCTACGCTATCGGAGCGTGGCGTTGAGATGCGGCGAACACGTGCTCTCGCGTGCCGACAATTGGTATGTGCCGGAGCGGCTCAGCGCCGAGATGAATCGACTACTGGAGACCACCGATACGCCGTTCGGAAAGGTCGTGGCGGGCCTGCAGCCAACCCGCAGCACGATCGAAGTGCAGACGCTCTGGTCCGCGATGCCCGCCGGCTGGACCTGCGCACGATTCGACCCGTCCGCGGAGACGTTTCCCGCACTGGAAATCCCCTCGGAACTGTTCCAGGTACGCGCCCTCTTGCGGGGTGTCGACGGCCTGCCGTTTTCCGAAGTGAATGAGGTCTATCAGGGCGCGCTGCTGAATTTCACTCAACCTGGGTGCGAGGGGTCCGGTGCCACGACCGAGGCATCCAAAGGCTGCGTAGATGCGGATACAGCAAGCCGGTAAAAAGCTTTTATCAATATTTGTGGATATTGTTATTTCAGCGCACCAGAAAATCGGATTATTCGAGTATCGCCTCCAGAACCGAATGGCACTGACTTGAGCCCCGTCATCCCCGCGTAGGTGGGAATCCAGCGCCTTTGCTGGGTCGAAAAGGCCTGAAGATCGGCATAGGGTGCCTCCGTTCTCGGAGGCACCCCTGCCATACCACCCGGCATGCGGGTCCGCACCGGGCGGTTCGAGAGCTTGAGGTCATGACAGTCGTGGCACGCCCAACCGATCAAAGTACGCGATGGTCAGCACTGTCTTGAGCAGGCGATCGCTGTTGCGCCACCAGCAACGGCTGTTGGCCGCCACGCGCCGTGCAACCTCTTCACTCGCACGCAGTGCTTCCGGCCACCGCGCCGACTGCCCGAGAAGGGCGTTTGATTTCCCTGTACTCCGGCACGGGATTGAGGGCGCTGCGCGATCAGCACTCGGCGCCCAGGTTACTATTTCACTGGTAGTAATCTTGCGGATCTGTGGAAATGTAAGCATGGGCGAGTTTCTCGCGCCGCCAACACCTCCACGCCCGGCCGAACGCGCCACGCGGCCCAGACCAGGTAGCGTCAATGTCACAACGTACGGAACGCATCAAGTCGCTCTCGTCGATGTCGTGGTTCCGCATCGGCGCCCTGCTGGTACAACCCGATCGCCTCGTGATCATCATCGACGGTCGCGAGATTGCGCTCGAACCGCGCATGATGGAGGTGTTGGTTGCGCTGGGCGAGCATGCCGGCGAGGTCGTCAGCGCCGAGCAATTGCTGATCGAAGTCTGGCAAGGCACCTTCTACGGCGACAACCCGGTGCACAAGGCCATCGCCCATTTGCGCCGGCTGGTCGGCGACGACAGCCGGGCGCCGCGGTATATCGAAACCATTCGCAAGCGCGGCTATCGCTTGATCGCCAAGGTCAGTTTTCCGGACGACTACCGGCGTGGTGCCGTCCAGACCACGGCCTGGGCTGACCGCAGCCCGTACGTTGGCCTGAGCGCGTTCGACAGCGACCACAGCGGTGTGTTCTTCGGCCGCAGCCGTATGACTGCCGAGCTCCTCACCGCGATCCGCAGGCAGATCGACAGCCAGCGCCGCTTCGTGCTGATCGTCGGTGCCAGCGGCTGCGGCAAGACGTCACTCCTGCGTGCTGGCGTTGTTCCGTTGCTGCAACAAGCAGGCGGTTTCGACGGATTGCATGCGCTATCCATGGCCTCGTGCGACCTCGCCGGCGCGCATGGCGGGGATGTGCTCACGCATCTCGCATCGTCTCTGGCGAAGTGGACGATTGGCGAACGCCCTGTGTTCGCACTGCAGTCGCCAGCGGAACTGGCCCAAGCCTTGGTCCGGCGGCCGGGCTCGATCGCAGAGGCGATCGAGGATGCCATCCGCCGCCATCCCTCGCGTGCGATCGCGGGCCAGCCACACGCACATCTGCTGCTGGTGCTCGATCATGCCGAATCGCTGGTCGCGGCGCCGAACATCGGTGGCGACGAGCGCACAGAGTTCGCGCGTGTGCTCGAGGCCCTGTGCGAGACCCCGCGCGCCATGGTGGTAATGATCGCGCGCAGCGATTTCTATCCGAAGTTGATCGAGGCAATGCCCGAACTCATCGAGCGCAAGGGCAGCGACGGTCACGTCGACGTGTTGACCCCGCGCCCCGGCGAGATCGCCCAGATCATCCGCACTCCGGCGCTGTTGGCCGGGCTGACGTTCGAGGAGGAAACACAAACCCTGTCGCGCCTCGACGATGTGTTGCGCGACGCCGCAACAGTACATCTCGACGCCCTGCCACTGCTGCAGCATACCCTTCAGGCGTTGTACGAGCGCCGCGACGAAGCCGGTGAGCTGAGTTTCCAGGCGTATCGCGATATCGGTGGCCTGGAAGGCGCACTCACGCACCGCGCCGAAGCCGTGTTCGCGGCGCTGCCCGCCGATGCGCAACGCAGTCTCGACCACGTGTTGTCGCAGCTGATCGTCATCCAACCTGACAGCGACAGCATCAGCACGCGGCGCGTGCTGTGGTCCGCACTGGCCGGCGACGGCGCACGCGCATTGGTCGAAGCCTTCATCCGTGGACGCTTGTTCATCGGCGAACTGGATGATGGCCGCCCCGCCTTTGGCGTCGCGCACGAATCCTTGTTGCGGCAATGGCCGCGTGCGCGCGATTGGGCACAGGACAACCGCCGTCTGCTGCAGGCACGCACACGTCTGCAACGCGCGGCAGCGCGCTGGGTCGAAGAAGGACGGCGCAACGATCATCTGCTCAATCCCGGCCGACCACTCAGCGAAGCGCTGGAAGCAGCACAACGGCTGCCCGAGGATCTCGACAACGACGAACGCGAACTGCTGCGCGCTTCGCAGCATCAGTCCCGGCGCAGGCAACTGCTGCGCGCTGGCGCAGTCGTGGCGCTGGCGATCTTCGCCGGGGTATCAGCGGTGCTGGCAGTGTTTGCCCAACGCGCCCGCGACGACG
>JAAFHE010000431.1 GCA_013298265.1 Lysobacterales bacterium
TGCGCCGAACTCTATCGGGCGGCCGACGCGGCCGGGCATGGCGACGAGGACATGAGCGCCGTCGTCCACGTGTTTGCCGCGGACGGCACGGATTCCCAACCGTCGCCGACCACCCTGGGACTTCCGTGATCGTGACGCGCGGTTCTCCGCCGGCCAGGCCGTCGCGCCGGCGCTCTCCACCGACGCGACGGCCTGGCCGGAACAACACGGCGCACCGGCGTCACTGTTCGAGCTTCCGTTTGATTGACGAGCGATTCGGCGCGGGGCGCTGAGTCTGCGCGCCGCGGTTTCGACCTTGCCGGTCGCTACAGGACTTCCCCGATCGCGACACGCGCTTCGCCGCCGATCGCGACGCAGGCGCCGTTGATCGACGCCGGATCATGTCCGCTCGGCGCGAGCCGCGTCCGGACTCAGGCCGTCGCGCGCCGCGCGGTGCGTGTTCCGGAGAGTTCCTCGACGAGGTCGCGGTGTGCGGGCAGATCCTTGATCGCGTGTTGGCTGACGGCGCGCAGCATGGCGAATTCGCGGCGTGCTTCCTCGGCGCGCGGATAGCGCCCGCGCTGGTCGCGCAGGTCGGTCTGGAATTCCATGCCGTAGAGGATGAACTGCCAGCTGGCCGGCATGAACATTTCGAGGTCGGTGACGAAGTCGAGCCGGTGCGGTGCGCGCAGGCGCCATTCGGCGAGGCGGTCGCGCAGCGTTGGCGGGATGGTGGCGGTATCGGTGTTGTCGATCCAGAACGCGCTGTCGCGGCGCTGGGTCAGACAGTAGTGGAGCTTGAGAAAATCGACGATGCGCGTGTAGCGCTCGCTCATCATGTGGTTGAAGTGTGCCGCGGCGCGATCAAAGCAGGCGTCCATCGGCAGCAGGTGGGCGAGCAGATAGGTGCCCATCTCGACGAGGCCGATGCCGGTCGCTTCGAGGGGCTCGAGGAAGCCGGCCGAGAGGCCGATCGCCACGCAGTTGTGCTTCCACTGCACCGGTCTATATCCGGTTTCGAACGGCAGGCGGCGCGCCGTCAATTCCCGCGCGGCCGGACCGATGTTTTCGCGCAGCACGGCTTCGGCGCGATCGTCGCTGGTGTGCCGGCTCGAGTAGACGTAGCCGACGCCACGGCGCTGCTGCAGGCCGATGTCCCAGGTCCAGCCGGCTTCGTGGGCGGTGGAGATCGTATGCGAGGCGATCGGCGTGTCGGTGCCTGCGTTGGGCACCTGGATGGCCACGGCGCGGTCGGCGAAGAGCACGTCGCCCACCGGTTTGAGCGGCTGTCCGAGGGCCTTGCCGATCAGCGCCGCACGCATGCCGGTGCAATCGACATAGAGGTCGGCCTGCAGGGTGCCGAGTTCGCGCGTGACCACGCCGGCGATCGCACCGTTCGCGTCCAGACTCACATCGCAGATGTTGGCGAGCCTATGGTCAACGCCGAGCGCACGCCCTTCCTCGGCGAGCAGCGCGGCGACCTTCATCGCATCGAAGTGGTAGGCGTAGTTCATCGGCCCCTCGTAGTCGGGGTCCTGGCGACGCTTCGGCGCGCGGCCGGCAGCGGCTACCGCGCTTTGCAGGGTCACCGCATCGGCGAACGCCCTGCCTTCGCCGGCCTCGCCGAGCAGCCAGTACGGGACCAGGTCGAGTCCGTCGACGCGCGAGCTGGTCAGGTTGAACGGATGGAAGTAGTGATCGCGACCGGGCGAACCGGCCGGCCGGACCCAGTCGACGAAGCGGATGCCCTGCTTGAAGGTGGCCTGCGTTTCGCGGATGAAGCGCGCTTCGCTGATGCCGATCTGCGAGAGCGCGCCGCGGATCGATGGGAACGTGCCCTCGCCGACCCCGAGGATGCCGATGTCGGGCGACTCGACGAGCTGGATGCGGACGGCACCCGGTGTCCGGATATTGAGGGTCTTGGCGAGATAGCAGGCGCACAGCCAGCCCGCCGTTCCGCCGCCCGCGATCAATACGCTCCGCAGCATGATTGCAGCTCCCGATTCGTGCGCTGACGGCGCGCCGGTTGACACCAAGCCGCGCACCGTACGCCCGAATGACTGCGCTGTCATTTTGCATCGCAACAGCGATTTTCATCGAATGACAGCGCTATCAAATTCTGATTGACAGCGCTGACATCGCTATGCACTCTGCGTCGCCAACGGGTAAACACAGACGCTCGGGGACTGGCTCAGAGGGCGTCATCATCGGGAGGGATACACCCATGTTCGTTCGCAAGACCCTGCTTCACCGCTCCATCGCCGCGGTGCTCGCGGCCAGTTCGGCCATGGCGGCGGCGCAAGGCGATGCCGGCGCGGATCCGAAGTCGGCGCCGGCTGCCGGCGGCGATGTCGAAACCACCGCGCTCGACCTGGTCACGGTGACGGCGACCAAGCGCAGCACGCCGCTGCAAAAGACGCCAATCGCGATCACTGCGATCAGTGCGCAGACACTGGACAAGGAACGCGTGATCACGGTGCAGGACATCACCAGTCTGGTACCGGGCTTTGCCGCGACCACCCAGGGCGACCACGGCGTGATCACGCTGACCCTGCGCGGCATCGGCAACGACAGCGCCAAGACCGAATACGCCGATCCGGAGGTCGCCCTGTTTGTCGACGGCATCTATACGCCGCGCGCAGAAGGTGCTGCCTCGCTGTTGCTCGATCTCGAATCTGTCGAGGTGCTGCGCGGACCGCAGGGCACGTTGTGGGGTCGCAATTCGACGGTCGGCGCGGTCAACATGCAGACCGCCAAGCCGGTGATCGGCGACAGCTCGGGCACGGTGCAGTTTGGCCTCGGCAACTATGCGCGCCTCGGCGGCCGCGGTGCGTTCAACCTGCCGATCAGCGAAAGCTGGGCGATGCGCGTCGCCTTCGCCCACGAGCAACATGAAGGCTACGTCGACTACCAGAATCCCGGCGCCCTACTGCCGTCGCTCGAGTCACAGCGGGCTGCCTACCTTGCATCGGGCGGCGATCCGGCCGCGTTCCAGGCGATCAATCCAAACCTGTTCGTCGCCGGCGGCGAAAAATACAACGCGCAGAACCAGACCGCGGTGCGCATCAGCAGCCTGCTTCAGCCGAGCGACACCTTCAGCTGGAACGTTTCCTACGAATACTTCCGCGATACCGGCACGCCGAGCATGAACCTGATGCAGACGCCGCGCGCGGGCCAGGATTTCTGGTCTGCCCTGATCGACACGGCGCCGTCGCTTGATCGCGAGGTCAACAGCCTGCGCAGCCGCATGGACTGGGAGCTCAGCGACTACCTGTCGCTGTCCTACATTGCCGGCATCAGCCGCTTCGAAGGATCGGCGGATTTCGATCAGGATGGCGGCGTGCAGGTGCCGACCAGTTTCACGACGGGCGCGACCCACCAGCAAGACCGCACCAACTATTCGGTCTATCGCAATCACAGCCACGAACTGAACCTGACGTCGAACGGCGAGAACACCATCGACTGGATCCTCGGGCTCTACTACGCCGCCGAGAAGAACAAGATCCGTTTCGATATCCCGATCTTCAATGGCACGCAGCAGGGCACGGTCGCCTGGCAGGGCTCGTTCATCCAGCCCAAGCAGACGGTCGATTCCAAAGCCATTTTCGGCCAGGCAACGTGGAACGTGTCGGACGTATTCCGCCTGACCGGCGGTCTGCGCTACACCGATGATGCGAAGGAAAACATCGGTGGTCGCGGCTGGGGCTGGCAAGGCTACGGCAATCCCAACGTTCCGCAGGTACCGATCGCCCCCGGCACGATTCCGAGCAACGCGAACGGTTTTGGCTTTGGTATCGGTGGCATCAACGACGGCCAGTACGATCACGGCCAGTTGACCTGGCTGGCACGCGCGGACTACGACGTGGCGCCGGGCTTCCTGCTCTACGGCAGCGTGTCGACCGGCTACAAATCCGGCGGTCTGCAGGACGGCGGCGTGCCGTACCGGCACGAGGAGCTGACCAATTTCGAAGTCGGCACCAAGTCGTCCTTCCTCGATGGTCGTGTGGTCTGGAACAACGCCTTCTACTACGAGGATTTCAAGGACTTCCAGCTCGCCGCGCCGATCACCTTCGTCGATGGCAGCCGCGGACTCGGCTTCTCGAACGTCAAGGGCAGCACCAAGGTCTGGGGCTTCGAGTCCGAACTGAATGCGCGCCTGAGCGATGTCGACCGCCTGCAATTTGTGTTCTCGGCGATTCCGCACAAGAAGCTCGGCACCCTGCTCTACGCCGGCTCCAACGACTATCAGGGGCTGCCGCCCTGCCCGGCCGCGTCGGGCATCGGCAACTGCCTCGACGTCTCGGGCAATGAACTCGCACACGCGCCCGATGCCGCCTTCACCCTGGTCTACGAGCACGATTTCCGCTTCGCGAGCGGCGCGCGGC
>JAAFHE010000432.1 GCA_013298265.1 Lysobacterales bacterium
GCTCGATCGAGGCGTCGGCGTGCTATGGGATCTTCAGCGCCGCGGGCGTCGAGTACGGCCCCGCGCATCGCGGGCTCACTGAGGTACATCGCGGCATCGACGCGGGCGGAGCGGTATTCGTGCTCGCGCAAATCAGGCTGCCGGCCAGTGTCGCCGGAACACGCGCGGACTACGAGCTGCATCCGAGTGTGCTCGACAGCGCGCTGCAGGCCGCCGTCGCGCTGGCGTTCAGCGATGCCGGCGAAGGTGAAGGCGAGGGGAATCGGCGGCCGATGCTGCCCTTCGCGCTGGAGCGGTTGCAGATCGCCAGCCGCACGCCCGATGTGGCGTGGGTTCATGTCCGGGTGCGAGGCGGCGTGTCGTCGTCGATGCTGACACTCGACATTGACGTGTGCGACGAGTCGGGCCGGGTCTGCGTGCGCCTGCACGGGCTGACGTCGCGGGTGCTCGGCGAGGCGGCGATCGAGACGGCGCTGCTGACGCCGCGTTGGGAGTCGCGGCCGCCGACAGCGGTGTTGACCGCAGCATCGACGCATTGGGTCTGTGTCGATGCGACCTACGCGGCGCAGCTGGACGCGTTGCGCGCGAGCGGGGACGCCGGGCGCTGGGTGGCGTTGCCGCCGGTGACGGATGCGCAGACCTTGGGCGCGGCGTGGGAGGCGGTGTTCGCGCAGGTATACGCGGGCCTGGCGGCTCAGCCGAAGGCACCGATCACGCTGCAGGTGCTGGTGGCGCAGCAGGGTGAGGCCTGGGGCGAGCATCAGGGTGCACTGCTCGGCGCGGTATCGGGACTGCTCAAGAGCGCGGCGCTGGAGAACCCGCTGTTCCGCGGTCAGGTGATCGAACTGGCGCACGACGCGGACACGACAGTGCTGCTGCACGCGGTACGCGAGAACGCGGCGGTGGCGGACGCGCAGGTGCGCTATCGCGGTGGCGAGCGCGAAGTGTCGAGTCTGGTGCGGCTGGAGCGGCCGACGTCGCCGCCGATGCCGTGGATCGATGGCGGGGTGTACTGGATTACCGGCGGTACCGGTGGCCTGGGCCTGATCGTCGCTGCCGACATCCTGCGGCACACGCGCGGTGCACGGCTGGTGCTGACGGGACGCTCGGCGCCGGATGCGGCGCGGCGCGAGGCGATCGAGGCGCTCCTGCGCAGCGGTCGCGATGCCCATGTGGAATACCGCATGCTGGACGTGGGCGACGCGGCGGCGGTGCAGTCCTGCGCCGATGCGATCGTGGCGCAGCACGGCGGCGTGAATGTGCTCGTGCACAGCGCGGGGGTGATCGAGGACGCGTTCATCCTGCGCAAGACGGTGGAACAGCTACGCGCGGTGTGGACGGCGAAGGTGTCGGGGACGGTGAACCTGGACCTGGCCACGCGGGCACTGGCGCTGGACGGCTTCGTGCTGTTCTCCTCGATCGCGGGCGTTGGCGGTGGCGTGGGGCAGAGCGACTACGCGACCGCGAATGCGTTCCTGGACGGTTATGCGCGCTATCGGGCGGACTGCGTGCGGGCAGGGACGGCGCACGGCCGCACACTGGCGATCGACTGGCCGCTGTGGTCTGAGGGCGGGATGCAGCTGGACGCGGACGCGCTGCAGCGGCTGCGGCAGGACGGCTGGGCACCGCTGGGCACGGCCGAGGGTCTGTCGGCGCTGTATGCGGCGTGGGCGAGCGATTCGGAACAGGTGGTGGTACTCAACGGTACGCGCGCGGCGTTGCAGCCGGCGCCGGCACCGGCGCCGGCCGAAGTGAAGGTCGAGCCCGCCCTGATCGAGCCGGCCCCGGTCGCATCGAGCGGGATCGACGCGGACGAACTGCGCGACCGTACGATCCGCTACCTCAAGCAGCGCCTGGCGCAGACGCTCAAGCTGTCACCGGAGCGCATTGATCCTGACGCGCCGCTGGAGCGCTACGGCATCGACTCGATTCTTTCGATCAAGCTCGTGAACGCGTTGCAGGAAGCGTTTGGCGCGCTGCCCAAGACGCTGATGTTCGAGTACCAGACGATTGCGGCGCTGGCGCAGTACTTCCTGCAACAGCATCGCGCGATGCTGCTGACGCAATTGCGCGTGGAAACGCGCCCTGCGGTGGCACTGCCGGCACCGGCATCGGCAACCACACCGGCCGCGACACCGGCCGTTTCCCGCCTGCGTCGCGGCCGCCGTTCCGCAGCCGTGCCCGCCGCGGCGCCGACGGCGGTGACGCCGGTCGCCATCGTCGGCATGAGCGGGCGCTATCCGCAGGCCCCGACACTCGAGGCGTTCTGGCAGAACCTCAAGGACGGCAAGGACAGCATCACCGAGATTCCTGCCTCGCGCTGGGATTACCGCGACTTCTTCGACGCCGAGAAGGGCAAGTTCGGCAAGAGCTATAGCAAGTGGGGCGGTTTCATCGACGGCGTGGAGACGTTCGACGCGCTGTTCTTCAACATCTCCCCGCGCGAGGCGCAGCTCCTGGATCCGCAGGAGCGGCTGTTCCTGCAGTGCGCCTACGAGACGCTGGAAGACGCGGGCCATACGCGCGAATCGCTGCGTGGCGCTACCCGCGGCAACGTTGGCGTGTTCGTCGGCGTGATGTACGAGGAGTACCAGCTATACGGCGCGCAGGCGCAAGTGCTGGGCGAGCCGTATGCGCTAGGCGGCAGCACGGCGTCGATCGCCAACCGGGTGTCGTACTACTGCAACCTGCAGGGGCCGAGCCTGACGCTCAACACCATGTGTTCGAGTTCGCTGACGGCGATCCACCTGGCCTGCCGCAGCTTGCGCAGCGGCGAGTGCGAGGCGGCGATTGCCGGCGGCGTCAACGTGTCGGTGCATCCGAACAAATACCTGGCGATCTCGCTGGCACAGTTCGCCTCGAGCCGTGGCCGCTGCGAGAGCTTCGGCGCCGACGGCGACGGTTACGTGCCGGGCGAGGGCGTGGGCGCGGTGCTGCTCAAGCCGCTGGATCGTGCGCTGGCGCAAGGCGATCACGTCTACGGCGTGATCCTGGGCACGAGCATCAACCACGGCGGCAAGACCAATGGCTATACCGTGCCCAACCCGCAGGCGCAGGCGCAGGTCGTCGCGCAGGCGCTGCAGAACGCGGGGGTGGATGCGCGCGCGATCAGCTATGTGGAAGCCCACGGCACGGGCACGAGCCTGGGCGATCCGATCGAGATCGCCGGGCTGACGCAGGCGTTCGCACAATTCACCGCGGACACGCAGTACTGCGCAATCGGTTCGGTGAAGTCGAACATCGGTCATCTGGAGAGCGCCGCCGGCATCGCCGGCCTCGCGAAGGTACTGCTGCAGATGCGGCACGGGCAGTTGGTGCCGTCGCTGCACGCGGACGTGCTCAACCCGCATATCGCGTTCGAGCACACGCCGTTCACGGTGCAGCGCACGCTCGCGCCGTGGCTGCGGCCGCGGGTGGAGCGCGACGGCGAGTGGCGGGAGCTGCCGCGCACGGCCGGCCTCTCCTCGTTCGGTGCGGGTGGTGCGAACGCGCACCTGATCGTGCAGGAATATGTGGACGACGCGGTGTCGCAGCCGTCCGCGCGGCCGGCACTGGTGGTGCTGTCGGCGCGCAGCGAGGAGCGTCTGGGCGTGCAGGTGCAGCGCCTGCTGCGGCATCTGGAAGCGCAGCACTGCGCGCCGCACGAGCTGGCGGACCTGGCCTACACGCTGCAGGTCGGCCGCGAGGCGATGGAATATCGCCTGGCGTTCATCGCGACGTCGCTGCCGGAACTGGTGGAGCACCTGCAGGGGTATCTCGATCAGGGAACGCAGTACGAGGGCTGCTATCACGGCGACGCCCGGCGCAAGGAGGCGGTTGCGCTGTTCGGCAACGACGAGGAGTTGCTGGAGCAGGCGCTGGCGAAGTGGGTGGAGCGTGGCAAGTACGGCAAGCTGCTGGAACTGTGGGTGCAGGGCCTGACGTTCGACTGGCGGCTGCTGCATGCGGACCGTCGTCCACGCCGACTGGCGTTGCCGACCTATCCGTTTGCGACGGAACGCTATTGGGCGATGGACGAGCAGAAACGCCCCTCGATCGCCGCCGGCGGCTCGGTGCTGCATCCGCTGCTGCACCGGAACACCTCCGACTTCTCCGGGCAGCGTTTCTCCTCGACATTTTCCGGGGACGAGTTCTTTCTGCGCGATCACGTCGTGGCCGGCCGCAGGATGCTGCCGGGCGTCGTCTGCCTCGAGATGGCGCGCGCGGCCATCGCGCGCAGTCTCGACCCGGCGGCGCCGGTCGTGGAGCTGCGCGACGTGACCTGGCTGCGGCCGGTCGTTGCGGCCGACGGCGTCGCGCTCGACATCGAGCTTGCGACACGGGACGACGGCGGCATCGAGTTCGACGTCTGCAGCGCTG
>JAAFHE010000433.1 GCA_013298265.1 Lysobacterales bacterium
GCCACTGTTTTACTTCTTCACTTCCTGCGTGTGCGACTTCAGCGCCTCGGCCAGTCCGGGCACGCCGCTGGCGCCTTCGGGCACGCTGATGCTGGATCCCTTGAAGTCCTCGCCGATCGGCTGCGCACGGCCGCCGAGGCATTGCGACAGGAAGCCTTCCGCCACTGCGTTGAACGCCTTGCTGTTGGCCGGACGCGCGAAGCCGTGGCCTTCGTCGGGGAACAGCACGTAGGTGATCGGAATGTTCTTCGCCTTCATCGCCTTGACGATCTGGTCGCTCTCGTCCTGCTTGACGCGCGGGTCGTTCGCGCCCTGGCCGATCAGCAGCGGCTTCTTGATCGCACCGACGCGGCTCAGCGGTGAACGCTCGGCGAGGAGCTTCTTGCCGTCCTCGGTGCGCGGGTCGCCGACACGCTTGGCGAACTGTTCGAAGAACGCCGCCCAGTACGGCGGAATCGTCGCAAGCAGGGTGTTGAGGTTGGACGGGCCGACGATGTCGACGCCGCATTTGAACGTATCCGGCGTGAAGGTGAGTCCGACCAGCGTCGCATAGCCGCCGTAGCTGCCGCCCATGATGGCGACGTCCTCCTTGCGCGTAACGTTGTTCTTGACCGCCCAGTCGGTCGCGTCGAGCAGATCGTCGTGCATCTTCGTCGCCCATTGCTGGTCGGCGGCGCTGATGAACGATTTACCGAAGCCGGTGGAACCGCGGTAGTTGACGCTGAGCACCGCGTAGCCGCGATTGGACAGCCACTGGTGCGTGCCGTTGTAGCCGTAGTTGTCGCGCGCCCAGGGACCGCCGTGGACCAGCAGCACGAGCGGCACCGGCTTGTCGGCCTTGCCGTCCTTGTTCACGTCCGCGGCGGCCGGCAGGCTCAGGTAACTGACCAGGGTCAGGCCGTCGCGCGCCTTGATCAGCTGCGGCCACATCGGCACCAGCGGCTTGCCTTCGAGCGCCGGTCGCGCCGAGAACAGCTTGTCGAGCTGGCCGGCCTTGCCGGTCTCGCGCGTATAGCGGTAGTACACCGCTGGCTGCTCGGCCGCGGAATACGCGACGATCCAGTGCTTGTCGTCGAGGCTGCGCGAGTTGACGAAGAACGTGCCCGGACCGATGCCGCGCAGGGTTTCCAGATCCTTGGCGATGGCCGGATCCAGCGCCTTCCACTCATTGCGCTGATAGTCCACGGCGACGGCCTGGGCCACGCCGGTCTTCGGATCGGTCAGGACGTTCTCACCGATATCGGCGCGCTTGTCCTCGGCCACAAGGGTCTTCTTGCCGCTGGCCACATCGACGGCAAACAGCGCCGCCGTATCACGGCCGCGCGAATCGGTCAGGTATTGCGTCTTGCCGTCGGTGGTATAGCCCAGCGGCGAGGTCAGCAGGCTGTCTTCGAATGGCACGTCGCCGGTTTTCTTCCAGCCGCCCTTGCCGTCGGGCTCGAGCAGGTCCTGGCCGCCATCGGCGCGGGATTTCTGCGCCAGGCGGACTTTCAGGTCGGCGTCGGAGAAATAGTTCGCGATCTCCTGATCGTTCTTCTGCACGAGCTCGCGCTTGCCGTCGGCAAGGTTGACCTTGTACAGATCGTGCCATTTGGGATCGCGGTCGTTCATCGCGACCAGCACGTGGTCCGGATGCAGGTGGCTGGCTTGGTTGAACATGGCACGCGTCTTGGGATACGCGGACAGGTCGCGCTTGACGCCGCTGCCGACATCGACCGAGAACAGATGGAAATCCTCGTCGCCGCCGGTATCGCGCAGATACAGCAGGGTCGCGTCGCGATAGCTCCAGAAATAGCTGCGGATGCCGCGTGCCTTGTCGTCGGTGACTGCCTTGGCCTTGGCCAGATCGCCGGCCGGCGCAACCCAGATATTCAGTACACCGTCCAGCGGCGCGACCCAGCTCAGGTACTTGCCATCGGGACTCATCTGTACGGCGAGCTTTTCTGGATTACCGAACAATGCATCGCGGGAGATGAGTTCGACGTCGGCGGGCGCTTTTTCAGCCGCTGCCGGGCCGACGCAGAGCGCGGCAATCGCGGCCGCCAGGATCAATCGGGATACGCGCATGATCTTTCTCGGGGTTTCAGGGGGCTACAGAGTCCACTGCGCCGCGGCACAAGGCAACGGGCCAATGGTCATGCGCTTGCGGCGCCGCCGCTTGGGCCACGTAGAATGGTTCGCGTCGATCCTGAGAGATCGCCGGACTCCGGACGAGGGCGAATCCTTGCTGGACTCTGCAGCCGGCGCCCCCTTGACCGGTGCCGGTGCAGCCGGCACCGGCAGGGTTGCAGGGATCCGGTGCACGTCATCAATGCGAAACTCCACCAACGTACTCAGGACCTCACCATGCGCGAAAGCCCACAGCGCCACGCCGTTTTCGGCCACCCGATCAGCCATTCGCTGTCGCCCGCGATTCATCACCGCTTCGGCCAGCAAAGCGGTATCGCGCTGAGTTACGAGGCCATCGACGCACCGCCAGAAACCTTCGCCACGCAGCTGGACGACTTCCGCCACGCCGGCGGCAGCGGCGCCAACGTGACCCTGCCGCTCAAGACGCTAGCGTTCGAACGCTGTGCCCAGGTTTCCGACTACGCCGCGCGCAGCGGCGTGGTCAACACGCTCGAAGCGCTGCCCGGCAGCGGCTGGCGCGGACACAACACGGACGGCACCGGCCTGATCGTCGACCTGACCGAACGCCATCGCCAGGATCTGCGCGAGCGTGACCTGCTGCTGCTGGGCGCCGGCGGCGCCGCCCAGGGCGTGGCCTTCGCCCTGCTCGACGCCGGCGTACGTTCGCTGACCATTGCCAACCGCCACGCCGAGCGCGCCGACGCGCTGGCCGACCGCATCGGCCAGCCCGGCCGCGTCCATGTGCGCTACTGGAACGACCTGGCCACACTCGGCAGTTGGGACTTCATCATCAACGCGACCTCGGCCGGCGTGCAGGGCACAGCCATCGACCTGCCGTTCGCCATCGTCGCGCCGCGCGCGCTGTGCTACGACCTGTCCTACGGCCGCGCCGCGACCGCGTTCCTCGCCTGGGCGCGCACGGCCAAGGCCGCCCACGTATTCGACGGCCTGGGCATGCTCGTGGAGCAGGCCGCCGAGGCGTTTGCGATCTGGCACGGCGTGCGCCCGGACACCGAAGCGGTCCACGCCGAACTGCGCGAGCGCCTGGACGCCGCGTGAGCGCATTGCTCTTCGACGCCGCCAGCGGCCGCTACGCCTGCCGCGCCGGCTGCGGCGCCTGCTGCATCGCCCTGTCGATCTCCTCGCCGATACCCGGCATGCCGCAGGGCAAGCCGGCCGGCGTGCGTTGTATACAACTTACCGACGACTACCGCTGCGGCATCTTCGGGCATCCGGACCGTCCTGACGTCTGCGGAAGACTGAAGCCTGAGCCGGCGATGTGCGGCACGAGCCGCGCGCACGCGCTACATTGGATCGCGGAGCTCGAGGCGTTGACGTCTCCGGGGGGCCGGCACGTCGATGAGGATGCTCGCCGGCTGAACGACGTTCTCACTACGGCTTGCTAAGCGGCCCACTGCCGTTGCCCGAGGGCTGGATCGGTCTAGTGATGGTGCCTGCGCTCGGCATGCGTAGAAATTTCACCTTATTGGCCAGACATCGGGGTGGGTGTATACAAGGTTCCAACTGGCCAACGTACCATCGGCACAGACGACCGAAATAAGGGGACGGCAGTGACGACGCATCTAAGCACCCGGCTCGTTTGGCACGATCGGGCCTGGGACGGACACATTTGCGACGCTCCCGGCAAGAACGCGTACTGCGTCGTACATCAGCACATTCGGGACAGCCGGGACGAGAAGCACGAGGAGAAGCTAGCTGGCTCTCCTTTGTCGAAGCTCGGTGACTGGCAGCCGCCCTGTTCACGAGACCCGGGGGCGTTCTCCAAGCATAGTTTCTCGATTACTCACAACGACCCACTCGAATTTCGCCAACTGCCGTCGACGCGGGAAACCATCCCGCCGTATTCGGTGTGCCCCTCGCCCTACCGCTGGATGCGCGAAGAGAATTTCCGGACGATTTGCGAGGATGAAAAGCTAGACGTCCGCGGGTCCGACGAGGGAGAGAAGGAGTCCGGCTGGGTCTTTGAGCCCGACCGCCAGATCGCTCTACTGAAGAGCTTCTGGGGAAAGCTCGAGAAGAAGCGATCCTTGGTCTTCTTCTACTGCAATCACGGAAACCCACTCGACGAGGCATTGAGTCGGATCCTCCTGGGGGTCGGCCGGGTTTCCGAGATCGGCGACCAGCTATTCTTCGGGCAGAAGCTTCCCAAGTATCCCGATCGGTATCCGATCTGGTCGCGGCGCATAACTCACGATTTCGAGAACC
>JAAFHE010000438.1 GCA_013298265.1 Lysobacterales bacterium
GGAGTACTCGTGCTGTCGGCGGATCCGGACGACATGCCCGAACTCAAGGGCGGAGACATCCTGCAAAGTGTGGCCGGCAGCAAGGTCGATTCGCCTTCGGACGTCATGCGCCGGCTGCGCGACGCCGATGCCGGCAGCGAGGTCCAGCTCGGCGTACTGCGGCAGAAGAAAGCGCTGACCGTCAACACCAGGGTGCCGCAGTACAAGAACATGTTCCCGCTGCCGCCGGCACCACCGGCGCAGCCCGCACCGGCGCAGCCCCCGTCTCCGCCGGCGCCCGCCGCACCGGCACCGGCACCGCCAGCGCCACCAGCAATCGGCTATGCGCCGCACCCACTGCGTGCGCCGCCACCTCCGCCGGCGCCCAAGCCGCCCGGCGACGGCGAGGCGGACGCTCCCTAGTTCGTGCTGCGATCGTCATTGCGGCGCACTCGGTTCGATAGCCGTTCGGCTGTGCTTCCGCGCTCCGTTCGCCGACGCGACTGATGCTCCGGCGATGAGGCAGCGGCTGCGAGGCACGCCGCAACATCGCCGGCTGGTCAGCCCGCAAGCGTCGCATCAAGGCCGCCGCAGATATCCAACGCACGCCGCCGCCCGGTCGCCGACACCGCGGCAACGGCTTCCGCCAGCAGCCAGGGCCGGCCCGCATCGACGCCATGGCAGAAGCGCACGATCGCGCCCTGCCAGGCATGGCCGGCGCGCGACCAGGCGGCGTCGCGCAGCCGCTGGTGCAGTCCGCGCGGCGGCTCAGGCACGCTGCATGGCACGCAATGCAGTAGTTGTTCCCAGACCAGATAGTCGCTGTCGGGCAGCAGATAGAGACGGGCCTGTTCGCGGCCGTCGTTGCGGTAGAAGCGCAGCGCTTCGCAGATGCCGTCAGGCTCGATGCGATGGATGCAGTTCCAACCCGCGACGGCACGCAGATCGGCAGCGCAGCCGGTCGGCGCGCGCCACAGCCACAACACCGGACCGAGCGCGTGCCAGCGGCGCGCCAGCGCGCCCAGGGGATTGTCTGCCGGCAGTGCGATGGCCTGCAGCGACAGGGCCGTCGCGGCCGCATCGCCGCAGCACTCGGCCGCTGCACGCGCCTGGCCGGCTGCGCGCAGAAAAGGCAGCTTGTACATGCGAGCCTCAATAGGAAGGCTGACGTCGCGCCGGGATGACGCAACGGGGGGAGTCGCGGAGCTGGCTGGCAAGGGGCCGGGATGGCGGGCGGCCGGGGCTGGCTACTCTGACGTGGGCGGGGGGCAATGCGCCACGGGTTCGGCAGCGCCGTAGCGCATGCCGCGTGCGCTTATTTGGTCAGGATCAGCTTGTCGTTGCGTGTACGGCGCAGGCGGTATTCCTGGCCCTGGTGTTCAATCACGAGTTCGCGCGATTCGCGCAGCAGCAGACGCGAATCGACGCGCCGCTGTGCGGTCGCCTCCGTCGCCGCAGGCCGGTTCGCGGTCGCGTTGCGGTTGGCCTGAAGTTCAATAGTGGACGTCATCACCGGCATGGTTGGCTCCGATTCCCGGGCGGGTGACGAGATGATAATGATTCGCATTTGAGTGTCAAGTTTGCTGTCGTGTGAGGAGCAGACCTTTCGCGCGACAGCGCTATCGGCGCGTCGAGTGGCAGCAGCACCGAAGCGAACGGTGCAACCGCACCCTCTCCCGCCGCGGCCCGACGCCTGCAGGAGCGCGCCCGGCGCGCCAGTTAGCCGATGCATGGGCAATCAGCCCGGCAACCACCAGCGCTGCAGCCCGGCAAGGTCCCCGTTGTAGAAATCGCGGTCGCAATTGCCGACACCGGCCACCCCGTGCGGACCAGGACCGAGCGTGCCGTCGGTGTATTGCCACAGCGTCCACTGCGGCCATAGCGGCGCGATCACCGGCGCGCTCGCGTATTCGGAGATCCACAGCCAGCAGTTGCCGAGCGCCGATGTGGTCGAGCTGCCGAGCAGTTGCTTGAGATAGCTGCCGCCGTAGACGCCGGGCCAGCGCCCGGTGCGCTGGAACACGAACTGCACGAAGGCTTCGGCCTGGGCCAGCGTCATCGAGCTACCCTGCGTGTTCTGTTCGACGTCCAGCGCGAGCAGATCGCCGACGGCGGGGTTTGCGCCCGCAAGGAAATGTTCGGCCTGCGCCTGCGCATCGCTGCCGTCGCCGAAATGGTAGGCGCCCCAGCGCAGGCCAGCTGCACGCGCCTGCGCTTGGCGCGACGCGTACAGCGGATCGACATAGCTGGCGCCCTGCGTCGCCTTGTGCAGCACACCGACGATGCCGGCGGCAGCAAGCTGGGCGAAATCGACGCTCGCGTTGTGATGCGAAAGGTCGACGACGACATTGATCATGCGAGATTCCCGAAAATTAACAATTTACAATAGTATTTTGTGGAACTACACCTTAGGCGCGATTGCGCGCCACAGCGCGCTGACCACACGCACGGCCTTGCGCAACCGCCGCTGCAGCGACAGAAGAAGTCGGGCCGGGCTAGCCCATCACACGGGCCACGCCCGATACTTCCACCGGGCTGCCGGCGAGCGCCGGAATCGCGACACGCAGCAGCGAACGCATGCCCATGTCCTCGCCCTGCACGATGTCGATCGCGCCCGCATGCGGCCATTGCAGGTCACGCAGATAGCCAGCGAACGCCGCGGCCGCCGCGCCGGTCGCCGGGTCTTCGTAGACACCGCCCGAAGCGAACGCATTGCGCGCATGGAAACGCTGCGCCGATTCCGCCCAGACCAGCGCGATCGTGATCCAGCCGGCGTCGTCCATGAGCGCGCGGCCGGCGTCCTGCGCGTAGTGCATCGCCGCCAGCGCCTCGCGCGAACGCAGGGCCAGCAGCAGATGATCCGCACCGGCGTGGATCTGTGCCGGTGGCAGACGCGGATCGAGATCGTCTTCACTCAGGCCGAACAGATCGAGCGCGCGCTGGCGCAACGCCGGGTCGACGTCGCGGCTGTACGTCGGCGGCGACTGCAGCGCTGCCGCGACGACCGCGCCGTCACGGCGGCCGTGCACGCGGATGCGCGCCTGACTCAGTTCCAGCGCGTAGTCGCCATCGCCGTTATGCAGCGCGAGCGCGGCACCAAGCGCAATCGTCGCGTGGCCACAGAACGGCACCTCGGTCTGCGGCGAGAAATAGCGCACACGCCAGCCGTCCGCGGTCGGCGCGGCGAAAGCGGTTTCGGAAAAACCGACCTCGGCGGCGATGCGCTGCATCTGCGCCGCGTCGGGCAGCGCTTCGCCGAGCCACACGCCGGCGGGATTACCGCCGTGTTCACCATCGGAAAATGCGGCGATGCGCAACACATCCATGATTCGTTCCTGATCGGATTCGAACTCCTGCGGTTGGGGACGATCCTCGCCAACTCAAGCCATGACCAATGCATCATTGGCAGCGTTTCCGGCGCGCGGGTACTGTGTGTCCGGGACCGGGGACATCGCGGGAGAACGATGCAATCGAATCGGGGTTTCGTGCTACTGGTTGCCGGCGGTTTCGCTGTGGGCATCGCCATCGGCAGCGTGCTCGCGCGCGAATTGTCGATCGCGCCTTCAGCGCCGACCGAAAGCCGTGCTGCAAGCGACGCTGCATCCGGCGATGCGTCCACTGCTGCTGCACGTGCCGGCACGCGACCGCCGCAGCGAGCGCAGTCGTCGCGACCGGCGACGGCAGAACCGCTGCCACCGGCCGACACGCCCATTGCCCGCGTCTTCGGCGAACTCGCCGCGCGCGCACGCGCCGGCGATGCGGCCGCGGCACGGCGTATCGCAGACGACCTGTTGCGCTGCGGACAAGGCAACGATGCGCTGCTGGTCGTCAACACCACGCTCGACGCCGAGGCGGCCAACGCCGGACACAACGAGCTGATGCTGCAGATGACGGACGCGATGCGGCAGCAGTACCGCGAAGGCAAGGAGCGCTGTGCCGGCAGCGACGCGCTGGCAGGCAGCGCGAGCGAGTGGATCGAACAGGCCGCGCGCAACGGCGATCCCGCCGCGATGCTCTGCTACGCGCTGTTTCCGAACGACTGGAACCCGAACGTGCTGTCGCCGGCCTGGCAGCGACATGCCGAACAGGCCTACGCGCAATCACCGCAACTCGTGCGCCGCGCGTACGACGCCGGCCTGCCGGAAGCGGCCGCGGTGCTGTCGCAGATGCATATGCGTCCCGCCGGCCTGGGCGGGCGCTGGTACGGCCGCATCGGCGATGATCCTTACTGGGCCTACGCCTACGCACTCGTCGCAGCCGACGTACTCCCAGGCAAGCGCCGGGACCAATGGAACCAACGCTCGCAGAAGCTCGCGCTACCGCTTTCGTC
>JAAFHE010000434.1 GCA_013298265.1 Lysobacterales bacterium
CCGACCAGCACGTCGCTCTGCCAGTGGCCGTGGGTCTTAACCCGCGCCACGGCATCGTAGATCGGCAGCACCGCCAGCGCGTAGACCGCAGGATGGTCCGCACCGTATTCCGCGATGAACGGCGTGACCGCCGCAGTTATCTCGGCGACTTCGCCGCTCGGGAAACTCTGGTCGCCGTGACCTTGGCGGAAGGCCCAGGGATCGTCGGACTGGGAGGGCCTTGCGCGTGAGAACACTTGCTTGAGCACCGCCGTCGTGGCACCGGTCAGCACGACCGCATCGAGTGCCTTGTCGAACGTGCGGCCCAGGCGTGTATCGCTGTCCGTCGCCAGCGCACCACCGAGTACGCTCGCCGCCGTGCCCGCCGCCAGTGCGATCTGGTAGTTGCGCTTCCAGATGCCTGAGTCGTCGTACGCAACCGGGTGATCGATGCCGAGCAGGCCACCCGCGGATGCGATCACGGGCAGCAGCGCGACCGGAAGTAGTACGAAACGAAGGGCGCAGTCATGGCGGCTCAGCTACGGGGCGGTGTCCGATTGAGGCACTCGCGCAGTTAGCCGCGCCTCAGCCGATACTGATGAAGCGGTTAATGCGCCACGCGCCGACGTGCAGTAAGCCCGGGGAAAATTGCCACCGTTCGCAGACCTGCGCGTTTCGTACCCCTTCAGCGAGCGGCCGCAACGATCGCGCCGCGCCGCCGCGCCGCGGTGCGCTTCCCGTACACGCGTACGAGCCAGAAGACCGTCATCAGCAACACCGTCAGCACCGGGATCGACAGTAGCGCGAAGTTGCGCATAGGCGCGGGGAGCAGCTTCGCCTGGCCGAGGAAGAACGACGCATTCGCGATCAGCAGCGCGAAGCCCATGCGCCACAGATGCCGCGCGAGCCGATGCGCGCCCTGCAGCGCGCCAGCCCACAGCAGGCGCGCATCCAGCAACGCTGCGGCGAACGCCACGCTCGCGAAGACGAAGAACAGCGGCGCCGAACCGGCCATCCTCGGGTTGGCACGCACATCGAAACCAATCGCATAGCCGGCGATGGCCACGGCGAACGCGACCAGCATGAAGGCCGTCAGCGCGCCGCGCGACTCTTCAACAGGCTTGCGTACCGCGAGCACGCCGGTGCAGACGAGATAGAAGGTCAGTACGCCGGCCAGTATCGAGATGCGCTCTGGCTTCAGCGCCGCCATGACCGCGCCGGTCGACGTCATCACGAGCATCGCGATCGCGAACACCAGGCCGCTGCGGCAATGCCAGATCGCACCCTTGCGCGCGAACAACGCGATCATGCCGGCGATCAGTGCCAGCGATCCCGCCACGATATGCACGATAACCATGATCCGCTCCCCATCGATCGATACGACAACATTCGCGCGACGCGGCACGGTGGCAAAGTGGATTGCGACGGATGGCGCCCCGGCGGGATCGGATTCCGGCCGCGGCCGATGAACGGAGTGGGAGGCACCGGAATCGCCGGCAGGCCGCGGAGGGCGTACGTCGCGCGCGGCCAGACGCTGTCCCTATGCCAGATGTCGACTCGGCCGTGCTTCGTAGCGACCGGCCGTGAACTGGCCACCGTTTCCCGTCGCGCGTCGCACAACACGACCGGAAAGTTCCGGCCACCGCACCTTCCCGGGTATCGTCGCCGCATGCACCCACAGTCCCTGCCCCCGACCCGCGGTCTCAAGCAAGTCTTCAACCGCCGCCGCGTGTTCGCGACGCTCGCGCTGTCGCTGGCCTGGGGCGCTCTGCTCGCACCGATGTGGACCACCAACCACGCCGGCCTGCTGCTGCGCACGATGCAGGTCAGCCTCGTCGCGATGATCGCGTTCGGCCTGATCGAGCAGTGGCCGAGGCACCTGCCGCGCTGGTGCACGCGCTGGGTACTGCAAGTCATCGCCGTCGCCCTCGTCATCGCGCCGAGCGTGCTCGTCATCTACCTCGCGGGCACGCCGCAGGGCGATCCGCCGTTCTGGAAAGAAAGCAAACGCCTCAGCGGCTTCATCAGCCTTACCGTCACCGGACTGCTGTTTGCGCCGTGGATCGCGGTGACCTCGCTGGTACGGCAGCGCGACAGCTTCATGCGAAATCAGGCGCTGGCGTTCCAGCTGGAACGCAGCGAACTCGAGCGCAAGGCGGTCGACGCGCGCCTGCGGCTGCTGCAGGCGCAGGTCGAGCCGCATTTCCTGTTCAACACACTGGCCAACATCCGCGAACTCGTCGACTCCGGTTCGCCACAGGCCTCCTACGTGCTCAACAGCCTGATCGCGTACCTGCGCGCTGCCGTGCCGCGCATCAATGATCCGGCCACGACGCTGGGCCAGGAGATCGACCTTGTACGCGCCTATCTCGAACTCATGCAGATGCGCCTGCCCGATCGATTGCAGTTCACGCTGGCTGCCGACGCCGCCGTATACCGCCTGCGCTGTCCGCCAATGACGCTGCTCGCCCTCGTCGAGAATGCCGTCCGCCACGGCGTCGATCCGAGCGAGGAAGGCGGACGCATCGACGTCAGCGTGCGCGTGGGCAACGGCCGCTGCCACGCCCAGGTCCGCGACACCGGCGTCGGCCTGCAACACGGCCAGAGCGCCGGCCTCGGTACCGGCCTGTCCAGCCTGCGCGAGCGCCTGCGCCTGACCTTCGGCGAGGAAGCGCATCTGACCCTGACCGCCATCGCCCCACACGGCACCTGCGCCGACCTCGACATCCCCGCCTGGCCGACCACCTCATGACCCGACGCCCTTCCGCGCTGATCGCCGACGACGAACCGCTGCTGCGCAAGTCGCTCGCGCGCCTGCTTGAGAGCGCCTGGCCGGAACTGGAGATCGTCGCCTTCGCGCGCAACGGCCGCGAGGCGATCGAGAAATTCGACGCGCTGCAACCGGACGTCTGCTTCCTCGACGTGCACATGCCTGGGCTTTCCGGGGTCGAGGCGGCGCAGAAGATCGGCCGCCGCGCGCACCTCGTATTCGTGACCGCGTTCGACAACTATGCCGTGCAGGCTTTCCAACATGGCGCGCTCGACTACCTGATGAAACCCGTCGAGATGGCGCGGCTGGTCGATACCGTCGCACGGCTGCGGGAGCGACTGCATGCGACCCAGCCGCGGCCGGATACCGAAGCACTGCTCGAGGAACTCGCCGTGCACCTGCGGCGCAAGCTCGGCCTGCCGTCGGGCAGTCCGATCGCGACGGCCACCGAGCCGACCGATGCGCCGCAGCCCGGAACACCCCTGCGCTGGATCCGCGCCTCAGTCGGTCCGACCCTGCGCCTGATTCCCGTCGACGGGATCGACTACCTGCGTTCCGACGAGAAATATACCCGCGTCGCCTGGCACGACGACAACCACAAGCCCGCCGATGCCCTCGTACGCACGCCACTCAAGGAACTGCTCGCGCAACTCGATCCGCAGCAGTTCGCGCAGGTGCACCGCTCCGTCGTCGTGAACCTGCGCGCGATCAGCCACGTCACGCGCGGCGACAACGAAACCGCGGACGTGCATCTCAAGCACCGCACCGAGGCATTGCCGGTCAGCCGCAGTTATCTGCATCTGTTCCGGCAGATGTAGCCAGGCGTCGCAGGACCGAATCAAAGATCAGAGCGCGAGGAAGCGTGCGGAGCCATCACTCGTTGCACGCTGAATTGCTTGTCCGTGGCGCGACAGCACCCGCCGCCGCGAACAGCGTCGAAAACAGTGATACTCGGCACTCATCCCCAGTGAGAGGCACGACATGCGCATCATCACGAGAACCATCGCCGTTGCCGCTATCGCCATTGCCGCCGGACTCACCGGCACCGTGCAGGCCAAGACCGTGAACTATCCGGCCAAGGGAAAACCCAGCTTCACCATCGAAGTGCCCGATAGCTGGACAGTAACCCCAGCCAAGGAAGTCGGTGACTACATCGACATCGGCAGCGAAGGCGGCACCGTGATGCAACTGCGCACGATGGACGGAAACGCCGAGGACGTCGAAGCCTTCCTCAAGGACACCAACGACTACCTCGAGAAGAACTACAGCGACGTGAGCCTGACGGTGACGGACAAGGACTGCACGTTGAACGGGCTCGAGTGCAGCGTCGCCCACGGCACCGGCAAGGAGAAGGACGGCGGCGCGCCGGTGAAGCTCACGTCCGGCGTGTTCGCGCTCAGCGACGGCAAGATCGGCGAGATCTGGTACGTCGCCCCGGCCGATGACACGGCTGGCATTGCCGACGCGGCCAAGATCTTCAATTCCTACAAGTCACCGTAAACGCAGGAACGCACGGGGAAGCCACGCGGCTTCACCCGATGCGAAATCCCCGTCCGACGGCCGTGCGGATTTGTGCGGGACCGACAAATCCGCACGGC
>JAAFHE010000441.1 GCA_013298265.1 Lysobacterales bacterium
CAGACGCGCGCGTTGCTGACCGACGTGCCGCGCGTACACGGGGCGCACATTAACGAAGTGCTGCTTGCCGCGGTCGCGCGCGCGCTGCATCGGCGGCTGGACCGCCGGCAGTTCGCGCTGGGTATGTATCACCACGGGCGAGCCGTAACCATCGGCAATCTCGACCTGTCGCGGACGATCGGCTGGTTCACTGCGCCGGTGCCGCTGCTGCTCGAAGTGGAACCGGGCGTGACGATGGATGCTTCGTTGTCACATGTGAAAGCTAACCTGCGTGCGATGCCGCACGAAGGCATCGGCTACGGCATCCTGCGTCACCTTCGTGCCGGCGCCGATGCGCTGCCCCCCGCCGAGATCGACGTCCTGCTCAATCACCAGGGAACGGTGGCTGGCGACGCACCGGGCGGGCTCTTCACTGCGCATTTCGATGAACGTGAATATGCACAGTTGCTCCCGAAGTTCCATTTGCCCTGGAAGTTGGCCGTATTGAGCAATATCGCGGACGGTTGCCTGCGTGCAAATTTTGTCAGCAGCCGATATTCTCGCCGGACGCTTCAGGCAATCGCCGACGCTTTTGAAGATGCGCTGCGCGAACTGTGCGATCCACTTCGAACTCAATGAGATCCGCGGGCACATAGTGCGGCGGTATCCGTTTCCCTCAACATGACTAGGCGACGCGAGATGGCGAGCGAAGATCTGGTGGAGATCAAGGACGTCTACAAGAGCTTCGGGGATACCCGGGCTTTGGACGGCTTTGACATGACCGTGCGTTCCGGCGAGCTGCTGGCCTTGCTCGGTGAGAACGGTGCGGGCAAGACCACTGCGATTTCGCTGATGCTGGGCCTCGAGCCGGCCGATGCAGGACAGATCCACCTGTTCGGCGAACGTCCCGGTTCGATGGATGTGCGTCGCCGCATCGGCGTGATGTTTCAGGACGTGTTCTTGGCGCCGGAACTGCTCGTCCATGAACACCTGACAATATTCTCGAGCTACTACCCGAACGGGTACAGCGCCGACGAAATTCTCGAGTTCACCCACACCACCGCGCTGCGCAACCGGAAGTACGGCGTGCTCTCCGGCGGACAGAAGCGTCAGGTCCAGTTCGCCATCGCGCTCTGCGGCCGCCCGCAACTGCTCTTCCTCGATGAGCCGACCGTCGGACTCGACGTGCAGGCGCGCAAGGATCTGTGGGCGACGCTGCGCCAACTGATCCAGCAGGGCTGCTCGATCCTGTTGACCACGCACTATCTCGAAGAAGCCGAGGCGCTCGCCGATCGCATCGTCGTGCTGGCGAAGGGGCGCGTGGTGAGTTCGGGCACCGTCAAGGAAGTCACGCAGACGATCTCGACGCGCCGGATCACCTGCGTCAGCCAGCTGACGCCGGAGGAAGTGACTACGTGGCCCGGCGTCTCGACCGCCGTCGTCGAAGACGGAAAGCTCGTGCTGGCGGTCGCCCATACCGAACTCGAGACGACGGTGCGCCGGCTGCTCGCGGCCGACTCGACGCTCGTCGACCTGCAGGTCAGCCAGGCCGGACTGGCTGATGCCTTCCTCAAGATCACCAAGGAGAGCCGTCAATGAACCCCACTGCGGCCGCCGTAGAGAAGAGAAGCTTCGGCAGCGTTCACATGTCGAACTATCAACTGCTGCGCATCTATTTCATCGAAGCGAAGTTCGAGTTCATCCGCTCGTTGCGCAATCCAGGCTTCGGCATGCCGTTCCTGATCATGCCGGTGGGCCTGTTCCTGCTGTTCATCACGCTCTCGCCGTTGCCGGAGAGTGCGACGCCCGCACAGCGCATGTTCCTGTTCACCGGCATGGCGATCCTCGGCATCATGGGGCCGGGCATGTACGGCTTCGGCGCGATCCTGGCCGGTGAGCGTCAGTACGGGCTGCTGCGGCTCAAGCAGGCACTGGCGATGCCTGCCGGTGCGCATCTGCTTGCCAAGTTCTGCGTTGCGCTAATTTATGCGGCCGTAACGATCGTCGCGATGATCGTCGCCGCCGAGTTGCTCGGCCGTATTTCCCTGACCTTCCCGCAGGCCGTGCTCGTCGGTTTAACGCTGCTGCTGGGCGTGCTGCCGTTCTGTGCCATCGGCTTCGCCATCGGTTCGCGCACGTCGGCGCATTTGGCCGCCGGCGTCACCACGGTCGTGTACATGCCGCAGCTCTATCTGTCCGGGCTGTTCTTCCCGATGCCGCCTTCGATTTCCTGGCTCGCGCTGTTCATGCCGCCGTTCTACCTGAATCAATTGGTGCTCGCTGCCGGTGGCGCCGAACATATGTTCATCGGCAACGGTTACGTGCATGTAGTGGTCCTCGCGACATTCACGTTGCTTCTTTCGTGGTCGGCTGCGCGAAGCATGGCGCGCGGCAGCTGAAGCGGCTGCGCGGCGGGTTAAGGAGTTGCAATGTCGGTTGTGGAGCTCAAAGAGATCGGTCAGGGGATCCTGCTGATCACGATGCAGGATCGGGAGAACAAGAACACCTTCTCTCCGGAACTCATGCTCGGGCTGGTGGGCGCATTCGCGCATATCGAAGCCAATCCGGGCTATCGGGTCGCGGTCCTTACCGGCTACGACACGTATTTCGCCTCCGGCGGCACCAAGCAGGGGCTGCATGACATCCGGCAGGGCAGGAGCAAGTTCTCCGACACCAACCTCTACAGCCTCGCGCTGGAATGCAAGATTCCGGTGATTTCCGCCATGCAGGGGCACGGCATCGGCGGCGGCTTCGTGTTCGGCATGTTCGCGGATTTCGTCGTGCTGAGCCGTGAAAGCATCTACACCACGAACTTCATGAAGTACGGGTTCACGCCCGGCATGGGGGCGACCTACATCATCGCCAGGAAGTTCGGCGTGTCGCTCGGCCACGAGATGTTGATGAGTGCCCGCAGCTATCGGGGCGAGGATCTCTCCAGACGCGGCGTGCCGTTTCCCGTGCTGCCGCGTGCCGAGGTGTTGCCCTTCGCGCTCGAGCTCGCCGCCGACCTCGCCGACAAGCCGCGTACCTCGCTGGTAATGCTCAAGGACCATCTCGTCGGCCAGATGCGCCAGGAGCTGCCGGCCGTGATCGAGCGGGAACTCGCCATGCACGACGTGACGTTCTCGCAGCCGGAAGTGCGCGAGCGGATCGAGCGGTCTGCAGTCTCGGAGACCGAATGGAATGAGCAGTTTCATCACGTTGCGCAGAGTGACCAAACGCTACCACGTCGGTCAGAACATGATCGAGGTGCTCTATGAGCACGACCTGTCGATCGAGCAGGGCGAATTCGTCGCGCTGATGGGACCGTCCGGATCGGGCAAGAGCACGCTGCTCAACATCATCGGCGGCCTGGACACGGTTGAGAAAGGGCAGGCGACGGTCGCCGGCGCGGCGCTGCATGCCATGTCGAACCGCCAGCTGTCGCACTGGCGGTCGCAGCACGTCGGTATCGTTTTCCAGTTCTACCATCTGCTGCCGATGATGACGGCCGAACGCAACGTCACGCTGCCGCTGCTCCTGACCGGGCTCTCCGCGGCGCAGTGCAAGCAGCGCGTGCGTATCGTGTTCGAGCTGCTCGGCATCAGCGACTACCTGCAGCGGCGGCCGGAGGAACTGTCCGGCGGTCAGCAGCAGCGTGTCGCGATCGCGCGGGCCCTGGTCACCGATCCCGCGCTGCTGATCTGCGACGAACCCACCGGCGATCTCGATAGAGAGAATGCCGAGCAGATCATGCAGGTGCTCCAGCAACTGAACCGTGAGCATGGCAAGACCATCATCATGGCGACGCATGACCCGCAGGCGGCGAAGTACGCGACACAGGTGATGCTGGTCGGGAAAGCGCGCGAGTCCGAGGCCGCAACAGGGGGGAGCGCGCGGTGAAATATATCGGCTTGGTCTGGGCACAGTTGTGGCGGCGCCCGAAACGGACCTGGTTCACCGTGATCTCGATCGCGGTCGCCTTTCTGCTGTTCGCGGTCCTTATCGGTTTCGGCGTGGTGCTGGATCAGGCACTGTCGAAGCTCGACAGCCGCCTGTTCGTCGTCAGCAAGTATTCCCAGGAACAGCTACCGCTGGCCTACCGCGCGCAGATCGAGGCGGTTCCCGGCATCAAAGACGTTTCGCACATGGCTTTTTTCGGCGGCTACTACAAGGATCGCCGCTATGGACTGCCGGTCTATGCGACCGACGTGACCAAGACGTTCCATATTTATCGAACGCTCTTCAATGTGCAGGAAGAGTCGTTGCAGAAGATGCGCGACAACCGCACCGGCGTGCTCATGGCCAGGCGTCTGGCGGTCCTGTACGGCTGG
>JAAFHE010000435.1 GCA_013298265.1 Lysobacterales bacterium
ATCTCCATCTTCTTCGCCAGCTCTTCGGGCGTGGGCTCGCGACCCATTTCCTGCAGCATCTGGCGGCTGATGCGGTTGAGCTTGTTGATCGTCTCGATCATGTGCACCGGGATGCGGATGGTGCGCGCCTGGTCGGCGATCGAACGCGTGATGGCCTGGCGGATCCACCACGTCGCATACGTGGAGAACTTGTAGCCACGGCGGTATTCGAACTTGTCGACCGCCTTCATGAGGCCGATGTTGCCTTCCTGGATCAGGTCAAGGAACTGCAGGCCGCGATTCGTATACTTCTTCGCAATTGAGATGACCAGGCGTAGGTTGGCCTCGACCATTTCCTTCTTCGCGCGGCGGGCCTTGGCCTCGCCGATCGACATGGCGCGGTTGATTTCCTTGATGTCCGGCAGGGAGAGGAACAGGCCCTTCTCGATCGCGACGAGCTTTTCCTGCTCGCCGACGATCTCGTCCTTGTGCGCACGCACGCCCGAGGACCACTTCTGCTTCTTGCGGATCAGCTCCTCGGTCCAGTCCAGATCGATTTCATGGCCCGGAAACGCACGCAGGAAGTCCTTGCGCGGCATCTTTGCGTACTTGACGCACAGATCCATGATGATGCGTTCGTGGTTACGGATGTTGCCGACGACGTCGCGCAGCTTCTTGACGAAGCTGTCGATCATGATCGCGGGCAGCTTGAGCTTGAGGAAGCCTTCGGCCATCTGCTCGCGCAGCTTCTGCGCTTTCTTGTCGACGAGGCCGTACTTCTCCGCAGTCTTCTGGAACTTGGCGTAGAACTGGCGCAGTTCGTCGAGGCGGCGGGCGACTTCGACCGGATCAGGACCGGTTTCGCCGGGACCGGCTTCCTCGCCCTCGCCAGACTCGTCCTCGTCGTCCTTGACCGCAGCGGCCGCGGGCGCGGCAGCGTCGTCGGCTTCGAGCATTTCCTCACTGATTGCCGGCTGCGGCTCTTCCACGTCGGCGAAGCCGGCGATGACTTCGGACAGGCGGCGCTTGCCTTCGATGTGCTGGTCGTATTCCTCGATCAGCAACTGGATCGACCAGGGGAAGCTGGCCAGCGCGGTCTGCACCGCGTTGAGGCCTTCCTCGATGCGCTTGGCGATCTCGATTTCGCCTTCGCGGGTCAGCAGTTCGACCGTGCCCATCTCACGCATGTACATGCGCACGGGATCGGTGGTGCGGCCGACTTCAGCATCGACGGCGGCCAGGATGGCAACGGCTTCCTCGGTCGCGGTCTCGTCGTCGGCGACGGCGGAGGGCGCGTCCTGCGGCAGCATTTCGCCTTCGGGTGCGGTTTCGTGCACCTCGATGCCCATGCCGTTGATCATGCCGATGATGTCTTCGATCTGTTCCGGATCGACGATATCGTCAGGCAGGTGGTCGTTGACTTCGGCGTAGGTCAGGTAGCCCTGCTCACGCCCCTTCACGATGAGGAGCTTAAGGTCGGACTGCTGGTCCTGGGAGGTGTTCTCGATGGCCATGGGGGCTCGGCTGGAGGGCAAGACTGTGGATTATAGGAAGCCTGTCAAGGACGCCCCGGGGGGGAAGCGCCTGGTCAGGCATAGCGCGGTCTGGTGTATCTGCCTTTCAACGGACTTCGAGGCGAAAGGTGACAGGACCATCGTTGACCAGATGGACCTGCATGTGGGCACCGAAACGCCCGGTTTCCACCCCTTGATGGGTATTGCGTGCCAGTTCGACCAGGCGGTTGAACCAGTGTTCGGCCAGCGCCGGGGCAGCGGCCGTAGTGAAGCTCGGCCTCATCCCCGAATCCGTATCGGCGGCCAGGGTGAACTGGGAGACCAGCAGCAGGCCGCCCGCCGTGTCGGTCAGCGACCGGTTCATGCGTCCGGCTTCGTCGGCGAATACGCGGTAGCCCAGCAAGCGCTGCAGCAGGCGCGCGGCCTGGGTTTCGCCGTCGCCGGGCTGCACTGCGACCAGCGCCAGCAGGCCCGGACCTATGGCACCGACGGTCAGACCGTCCACGTCGACACGCGCCGCGGTGACGCGCTGGATCAGTGCGATCATCGCCTTCCTCGGATTTCGGGGGCCGCGATGGTGCGCAAGCATGGCCAGCGGGTCAATCGCACCGTTACCATCCGCGGCCCGCATGCGCCTTTCTCTCGCCATCCTGTATTTCCTGCTGCGTCTGGCCGGCCTGCTGCCGCTGCGCCTGCTGCATGGGCTGGGCGCGCTGCTGGGGCGCGTTATGTGGTGGTCCGGCGGCAAGCTGCGCCACCACACCGAGGTCAACCTTGCCCTGGTACATACGCAATTCGACGCCCAGGAGCGTCAGCGGACAGCGCGCCGGACCCTGCTCGAAACCGGCAAGTCCATCACCGAGATCGCCAAGATCTGGGGCGCCGGACCGGAAAGGGCGCTGGCGCTGGTCCGCGACGTCGACGGTGAAGCACTGTTTCGTGAGGCGCTGACCTCTCAGCGCGGGCTCATCGTCGCCGCACCGCACCTGGGCTGCTGGGAACTGCTGAACTTCTGGCTGTGCAGCCGTACCGACCTGGCCATCGTCTACCGTCCGCCACGCCATGTGGCACTGGAGCCGCTGCTGCTCAAGGCGCGAGGCGCGCTAAAGCCCGAACAGGTCCGCGCCGAAGGTGCGGGTGTGCGCACCCTGTACAAGCGCCTGCAGGCCGGCGGCGTGGTCGGCATCCTGCCCGACCAGCAACCCAAGCAGGGCGACGGCGAATTCGCCCCGTTCTTCGGCGTACCGGCACTGACCATGGTGCTGGTCTCGCGACTGGCCCAGCGCACGGGTGCGACCGTCCTGTTCGCGTTCGCCGAACGGCTGCCGCAAGGGCGCGGCTTCCGCCTGCGTTTTCGCGCCGCGCCCGCGGGTATCGCGTCCGAAGACCTGCACACCGCCGTGACGGCGCTGAACCGCGGTGTGGAGGACTGCGTGAACCTGGCGTTCGAGCAGTACCAGTGGCATTACAAGCGTTTCCAGTTCCGGCCTGAACCGGACAGCCCCAACCCGTACTGGCGCGGCTGAGGCAGCGTCCCTACCCCCTGAACGCGGGGTACGGTATTCGGTCACCAATTTTTACTATCCCCTGCATACGGTCACGCCGCCCGGTCAGGCGCGGGCCGCCATAGGGGAAATCCGATGGACCTGCAACCTGCTCTGGCGCCCCGCCGGCCGGCGCGTGGCGTTTCGCGCCTGATCTGGCGCGGGCTGGCACTGCTGCTGGTGCTGGCGGCGCTGCTCGTCATGGTGCTGATGCTGCGCCTGCCGGATGCGGCGAGCGACGTGGCGATCGGCGCGAACACGCGCTTTGACTACGTCGCTGTCTTCCCGCCCGGCACAAGCGCTCCCCAGGTAGAAACCTGGCGCAGCCGCGTGCTGCGCGTGCATGAGACCGGCTGCTTCCGCGGCAACCCCTGTATCGCACGGAGTCTGCGGGGCGCCGAGCTCGGCAGCGCGCGGCAGTTCGCTTTCGGGTTTGACCTGATGCGCGATGCACCGCCACACGAGCGCGCCGCGGTGCTCGCAGCCGCACAGCAGTCGCTGCCCGGCATGCGCATCGCCGTCGGCAGCAGCCTGCAGCAGGCGATCGAATGAATCCCTTCCGTCATCACGCCGCGACAGCGGCGCCATCCCGTCGAGCCGCAATGGCGGCTCTATCCCATCGAGCCGCAATGGCGGCTCTATCCCATCGAGCCGCAATGGCGGCTCTATCCCATCGAGCCGCAATGGCGGCTCTATCCCATCGAGCCGCAATGGCGGCGCCATCCCATCGAGCCGCAATGGCGGCTCTAGCAAAACCTGGAGAAGTCATGCGCCACCGTATCCGCCTGATCGCCGCCGCGTCCCTGTTCGCCTGTGCCGGCGCCAGCCACGCCGTTTTCGTCAACGGCGGCTTCGAGCAGAACAACCTGGCCGGCTGGACTCTCGGCGGCGGCAGCAATCCCGGACTGACGGGCGCACCACCGTTCACCGGTGCCAGCGTGCAGATCACGCCGGGCGCGCCCGGACCGGCCAGCGTCGTCGGCGCGGGCGCCGATCCGCGCGCACCCGGCATCACCCTACCGCGCGTCGGCCAATACACCGCCAAGATCAATGACGAAAACACCGGCGCACGGCTGACCACCCTGGCCCAGACCGACACCGTTACCGCCGCCGACATCGACCCGGCCGACGGTCTGCCGCATCTGCGCTTCTCGTTCGCGCCGGTGCTGGACGATCCATCGCATTCGCCCGAGGAC
Organism: Lysobacterales bacterium; assembly: GCA_013298265.1. Classification (GTDB taxonomy): domain Bacteria; phylum Pseudomonadota; class Gammaproteobacteria; order Xanthomonadales; family Rhodanobacteraceae; genus Tahibacter. The sequence continues at coordinate 4,234 of JAAFHE010000435.1, forward strand.
CAGCCGTACTTCTACGTAGTCGTGCGCAGCGTCGCCGACAACAGCGTGCTGTTCAAGCAGTTCGCCTATTCAGGCCAGCCCGGCGTGACCTTCC
>JAAFHE010000436.1 GCA_013298265.1 Lysobacterales bacterium
CGCGCGTTTCGACCTGACCACCGGCGAAGCCGTCGACGCAGGCCTCAAGGGAACGTTCTGGAACGACCGCCTGGATCTCGGGGTGGCGCTGTACTGGCTGCGCCAGGATGACATCGTGACGCGCGATCCGGCCAATTCCAGTATCTCGATCCAGGGTGGCAGCCAGTCGGCGCGCGGCATTGAACTTAGCGCCAGTGCGCGTCTGAGCGAGGCCTTGCACATTGACGCGAGCGTCGCTGCACTCGACGCGCGCTTTGACGTATTGCGTGAAGCCGGCGGCGCGGACCGCTCCGGCAACACGCCGCCGCATGTCCCCGAGCGCCTGGCGAGTGTTTTCGCGCACTACCGCGTCGGAGGACTGCCGCTGACCCTGAGCCTCGGCGCGCGCCATGTCGGCCGGTTCTATACCAACACCGCCAACAGCATCCGCGTCGACGACCATCGCGTCGTCGATGCGGCGCTGAGCTGGGGGCTGCGCAACGGGGAAATCACGCTGCGCGGACGCAATCTCGCCGACGCGGTCTATGCGGACTGGAGCGGCGGTGCGTCCGACCAGCTCGTGCTTGGTGCGCCGCGCGGCGTCGAACTCAGCTGGCTGGTGCGGCTGTGAGCGACGCGTCCTGCGCGCTGCACCTGGAGCGCGTCTGCAAGCGACTGGCTGGGCACGAGGTTGTGCATGAACTCTCGCTGCAGCTGCGCGCGGGCGAGGTCTATGCACTGCTCGGACCCAACGGCGCCGGCAAGACTACGACGATCAACCTGATCCTCGGATTCCTCGCCGCCGACAGCGGATGCATCGAGGTCGCCGGCCTGCCGGTCGCGGCGGATCCGTTGCGCACCCGCGCCAAGCTGGCCTATCTGCCCGAAACGGTGATGCTGCATCCGCACCTGAGCGCGGTGGAAAACCTGTGCTACTTCGCCCTGCTCGGCGGCCAGCACCTGAGTACGGCGACGGCGCGGCAGCTACTGAGCGAGGCGGGCCTGCAGGCCGATGCGCACGAGCGCCGCGCCGCGGGCTATTCCAAAGGTATGCGGCAGAAAGTCGGCCTGGCCATCGCTCTGGCGCGGCGTGCCGAACTGCTGGTGCTCGACGAACCGACATCGGGTCTGGATGCCGCCGCCGCGAACGACCTTTCGCGTGGCGTGCGTACGGTCGCGCAGCGTGGCGTTGCCGTGCTCATGGCGACGCACGACCTGTATCGCGTCAACGACATCGCCGATCGCCTGGGCGTGCTGCGCGCGGGCCGGCTGCTGGCCGAGCACGTCACCGCGCCGCTGACAGCGGCGCAGGTCGAAGCGCTGTATTTGCAGCAGCTCGCCGCATGATCGCCGCGCTCGCCCGCTTCGAAGCGCTGCAGCTACGCCGCGATCCGTCGGTGCTCGTGGCAGTCGGTGCGCTGGCGTTGCTGCTGTTGCTGGCATTGGTCGTGCACCTCGCCGCGCAGGCCGGACAGCAGCGCGACGCGAGCGCGATTGCCGCGGCGGAACGTGCGCGCTGGCTGGACCAGGCGCCCAAGGATCCGCATTCGGCAGCGCACCAGAGCATCTATGCATTCAAGCCCTCGGCGCCGCTCGCGGCGCTGGATGCCGGTGTCGAGCCTTTCGTCGGCCAGGCGGTCTGGCTCGAGGCGCATGTGCAGAACGATCTGCTCTACCGGCCGCGCGGGGACGCTACGCCGCTGGAGCGCGCCGGGCTGCGCCATCCGGCCGGACTGCTGATCGCGCTTGCCCCGCCCGTTGCGTTCCTGCTCGCGTTTGCCCTTGTCGCGCGCGAACGCGAACAGGGCGTGCTGCGACTCTCGCTCGGCGTCGCGCGCGATCCGCTGGCGCTTGCGCTGGGCAAGGCACTGACGCTGTGGTGTGTGCTGCTTGGCGTACTGCTGCCGCTTGTCGCCGTCGCTGGTCTGGGCGCGGCCCTGGACGGCCGCTGGTCGGCGGATCTTGGCTGGCGGCTGGCGGCCTGGAGCGCCAGTATGGGCGTCTATCTCGCGGTGCTGGCGTTGCTCGGCGTCGGTGTCTGCCTGCGCCTGCGTTCGACGCGTCTGGCGCTGGTCGGGCTGCTCGCGACGTGGCTCATATTCACGCTGCTGTTGCCGCGGGTGGCCGGCAGCCACGTTGAGGCATCGCTGCCGCTGCGCCCGACCCAGGCGGTCAAGCAGCAATTGCAGGACGAAGCGCCGTCGTTCTGGACGGCGGAAACGGCGCAGCGGTACGAGCGCGAGATCCTGGCACGCGCGGGCGTCGCGTCGCGGGACGATCTCGCGCTGAACTACCGCGGCGCCGAACTCGACCATGCCGAGCGTGCCTCGCACGCGGTCTACGATCGCGTCCTCGGCGCGTTCTACGCGAGTGTCATGGCGCAGGACGCGGCCTACGCGCGCTGGAGCTGGCTCTCGCCGAGCGTCGCCGTGCAGACGCTGTCGGCGACGCTGGCCGGTACCGACTTCGGCCATCAGCTCGACTTCGTCGCCGCGGCGGAGCACTACCGGCGCGAACTCGTCAATCGAATGAACGCGGCTGTCATGCAGCATGCGCCGGATGCAAACGGCAAGGCGTATACAGCCGATCGCGCGTTCTGGGCCGCGCAGCCCCCATTCGCCTACGCGCCGCCGCCGTTGCAGGTGCATGCCGCCCGCCTGATCGAGCCGCTGTTTGCGCTGGCGGCATGGTTGATCGCGACGCTCGTCGGCTTGTATGGCTGCGTGCGCGGAGCGCAGGCATGAACGCGACGGCCGCACTCGCGCGGTTCCATCCGGCACGAGCGCTGTTCGTCTGGGAATGGCGTCAGGCCGCACGTCAACCGCTGCTCTGGGCCGTGCTAGCCCTGCTCCTGGGTGCGTTCTGCGTTGGCGCACGCTCCGCGGCGCGGCTGCAGCAGGTGCAGCATGCGGCGCAGGTCCAGCAGCAGCGCAGTGACGCGGACTGGGACCGCGACGTCGTGGCGCGCATGCACGACTACGCGCGTCCGGCCGACGCGCCCGCGCCGTACTGGCAGGACCCCACCGACATCGCCGGATACAGCCGCTACCAGTTGCGCGAACATGCCGCCAAACCGGCGCTGCCGCTGGGCATGCTCAGCGTCGGCAACGGCGATCTGCTGCCGACGCGCTGGCCGATGAAACTGGAGACGCCGTTCGGCATCGAGCCCGCCTACGATTTCGAAGCGCCGCGCCAGCTCGCGCTCGGACGCTTCGATTTGGGCTTCGCGGTGGCCCAGCTCATGCCGCTGCTGATCTTCGCGCTGGTCGTATTGCTGGCGACCTTCGAGCGCGACAGCGGCATGCTGCGACTGATCGCCGCGCAGCCGGTGTCGCCAGCGCAGTGGCTGCGCCTGCGCGTGCTCGGAATCGCCGCCTGGCTGCTGCCTGGGATCGCGGTGTGCCTGACCCTGGCGCTGCTCGCCGCGGGTGCTGATCTGGCGGCGGCCTGGCCCGAGTTTCGCGCCGCGCTGGCTCTCGTGCTGGTCTATGCAGCGAGCTGCATTGCGCTGGCCTATTTCGTCGTCGCTGCCTGGCCCGGCGCGGCACGCGCGCTGGGCATGCTGCTGGCGCTGTGGCTGTTCTTTGCGCAGGCGCTGCCGGTGCTCGCGGCCCTGCTACTCGATGCGGCCGCCGACAGTCCGTCCCGCACGCTCTACATCGATGCGCTGCGCCGGGCGGAGCAGCACATCGCTGCCACGCGCGACGAGCTGCTGCGCGAGCAATTCGCCGTACGGGCTGATCTGGCCGGTCAGGAATCCCGTATTGGACAATTGGACTATGCAACGCGACTGACTTTCCTCGCGCCGCTGCTGGAACACGCGCTGGCCGACTGGCAGGCTGGCTTCGCCGCTGCGCGCGAGCGGCGGATGCGTGCGTCGGACGTGCTAGGTTTCGCCGCGCCGCCGCTGGGTGTTGAGTCTGCGCTGTCGCAGCTGGCCGGCACCGACCTCGCACGCCATGTGCGCTACGAGCGGGCCGTCATGGCGCATCAGCAGCGCCTGCGCGACTGGTTCTACCCGCGCGTGCAGGCGCAGATCAACGCACCGACCCCGCGCCCGCCGCGCAGCTACGCCCGCGCCAATTTCACCCCCGAAGAGCAGGCGCAGATTCCGCGCTTCGCCGTGCCCGCGGAGAGCGGCGGCGCGCGCGCGCGCGCCGTCGTGCCGCTGGTTCTGTGGTTGCTGGTCGCAAGCCTGGTTCTGGCAGTCGCCGCGCAGCGCCGCTCACGCCGCTGGCCCGAGGAGATTTGAGTCGATGAAACGTATCGCCATTTTTTGCAGCCTGTGCATCGCCGCTGCCGCCAGCGCACAGCGCGCGGACGACAACGCAGTGACTGCGGCCGAG
>JAAFHE010000442.1 GCA_013298265.1 Lysobacterales bacterium
GAAGACGCGCACGTCGTCGTGGCTGCGGCTGGTGCTGGCGAGCTGGGCGTGGACATAGCAGGAGCGGGCTACGCGGCGAACGATGTTGAGCTCTTCCAGCGCGAGCGGCACATAGGTCGTGCGCGTACTCACGCCGTCGAGCAGCGCCAGCGCTGTCTGAAAGGCGCCGTCAATCAGGGCCGGGTGCAGCACGAAACGTTCTGCGCGGCTTTCCGGTGCCTGCGCCAGCGCCAGCCGTGCGAGCGCACCATCACCGCCGCACCAGATTTCCTGCACGCTGCGGAACGCCGTGCCGCAGGCAATGCCGCGGGCCTCGAGTCGCTGGTAGTGCGTCGCGGCATCGACATGCGTGCCCTGCGCGGCAAGCGCAGCGATCGACAGCGGCGCGCCGGTGGCGCCGGCGTGACGCGGGCCAAGCAGAAGACGTCCTTCGGAATGCACGGTCTTGCGGCCGCCGTCGTCAAGCGCGGTGACCACGTATTCGATGCTGTCGCCGATGTGCTTGACGAAGGTGCGTACGAGTTGCACGTCTGACAGCACGTGCAGCGGCCGGGCCCAGAGGACATCGCGCACGCCGCGAATGCGCCCGTCGCCCGCGAGGCTGGCACAGGCACAGGCCAGCTCCAGTATCGCTGCCGCGGGCAGTACCCGCGCGCCGCGCAGCGCGAGCTGGAACTCGGTCAGCAGCGCGGTGGAAATCCACGAATCGAAGCTGACCTCGCGCAAGGTGGACGAGTTGTACGAAACCAGCGGATGCAGCCGCTCGACCGTCGCGGCTTCGACAAGTGCGGGTGCCACGCCGGTCTCGTCGACGATCCAGCAGCGCTCGTTTGCGAACGGATAGGTCGGCGCGGCGATGCGCTGCGGCGGGACCTCGCCGTGCAAGCGCTGCCAGGCCGGATCCTCGCCCGCGACCCAGCGCTGCGCGCAGCGCCGGGCGCGCTGCAGCGCGGATGCGCCCGCCTCGTCCGGTGCCGCGACGCGGCGCGCGCTGCGACGCGCCTCGACCCGACCGCGATGGATGACATCAGCCTCGCTGCCAGCGAGCCAGCCGCGCAGTAGCCCGGCCAGCTCGTCCGGCTGCGTCGCGATCAGCGCGAGCCGCTCCTTCAGCGCTTCGCGGCCGACCTGCACGGTATGGCACAGCGACCCCAGGTCGGTGTGCGGCCGCGCCTCGAGAAACTCGACGAAACGCTGCGCATAGGCGCGCAGCGCGTCGTCGCTCTCGGCCGACAGCGCCAGCACCTGCGGTCCCGCCGCGGCGACAGGCTGCGGCGGCGGCGCCGGCAGGTACTCCTCCAGCACGAGACAGGCATTCACACCGCCGGCGCCGAACGAATTCACCAGCGCACGCCGTGGTGCATCGCCGTACCGTGGCCAGTCCGCCAGCGTGTGCTGCAGATAGAACGGCGATGCGGCCAGATCCAGGTCCGGATTGATCTCGCTCGAATGCAGGCTCGGCACGAATTGACCGTGCTGGAGCTGCAGCAGCGCCTTGGCCACGCTGCAGACGCCGGCGGCCGATTCGGAGTGGCCGACATTGGCCTTGACGCTGCCCAGCGAGCAGTAGCCAGTCCGGTCCGTGCCGCGGCGGAACGCCTGCGACAGCGCGAGTACTTCGATGCTGTCGCCCAACGGAGTGCCGGTGCCATGGCCTTCGACGCAGCCGATCGCATCGGGCTCGACCTCGGCCGCAGCCAGCGTGCGCGCGATCAGTTCCGCCTGCGCATTGGGATTGGGCGCGGAATAGCCGTTGGAGCGGCCGCTGTGCTCGAACGCGCTGCCGGCGATCACGCCATGGATGCGGTCGTTGTCCGCGATCGCCTGCTCGAGCGGCTTGAGGATCAACGTGCCGACGCCTTCGCCCGGTACGAAGCCATCATCGCCGACGCCGTAGCTGTGCGTCTTGCCGCCGCGGGCGAGCATGCCGCGCTGGCACAGGGACAGGTACTTCGATGGATGCAGATAGAGGTTCACGCCGCCGGCGACCGCGACCTGGCACTCACCGCGACGCAGGCTTTCGCAGGCCATGTGCACGGCGACCAGCGAGGACGAACAGGCCGTGTCCACCGGCAGGCTGGGTCCCTTGAAGTCGAAGAAGTACGACACGCGGTTGGCGATGGACCAGGGCATTGCGCTCGGCGTGAGCATGTTGCCCTGGCGGCGCGCGTCCTCGGCCAGCTGGGCGTACGAGTTGGTCGTCACGCCAACGAACACGCCGACATCGGCGCTCTTGCCCTTGGGATGCCGCGCGCACAGTTCGTCGCGGGTATAGCCGGCGTCTTCCAGCGCACTCCACACCGATTGCAGGAACAGCCGTTCCTGCGGGTCCATGATGCTCGCCTCCTCGCGCGGGATCTTGAAAAGTCCCGTATCGAATTTGTCCACATCCGACAGAAACCCGCCGCTGCGGCAGTAGATCTTGCCGCGGCCGGCCGCGGCCGGATCGGCGTCGTAGTAGGCGTCGGCATCCCAGCGGCCGGCCGGCACGGTTCCGGTCGCATCGCGGCCGTCGCGCAGTAGCTGCCAGAACGCATCCAGGTCGCGCGACTGCGGGTAGTGCCCATGGACGCCGATGATCGCGATCTTCGGCGTGGCCGACTGCGCCGCGACCAGCGCGGACAGGCTGCCCGGTTCGCGCACAGCCACCGGCGCTGCGGTTGCTGCGGAGGACACGACGGGTGCCGATACCGCGGCGGCGACAGGCTCGTTCCGCAGCACGGGCGCCGGACCGATCGCTTCGACGCCGGCGGCGGCCTGCGCGGCGAAGTGCGCGCGCAGGGGGCCGGCCGCATGGCGCGACAGGAAAGCGGCGACTTCGGCGACAGTCTCGTGCTCGTACAGCAGCGTCTTGGGCAGTTCGCCCAGGTCGCGCTCCAGCGTCGCATTGACCTTGCCGATGGCAACCGAATCGATGCCGAAGGATTCCAGCCGTTCACGCGTGTCGATGTGTTCGGGCGCGAGCTTGATCTCCTCGCCGATCAGCGTCTTCACGTAGGCCAGAGTCTGCGCCAGCAGATCCCCGCCGACATTGCCGCTGCGCAAGTCGGCAATGGCCGCACCGGAGGCAACAGCCGAGACTGCTGCCGCGGCCGGAGGGCGCTGGCCGGCGAGGTAGGCATTGATGCGCGATGCCAGGCCGTAGACGGCGATGCCCTGCGCGCGATCGGAACCCAGCAGCTCCTCGAACAGACGCAGACCCTCGTCGGTCGGCAACGGCGCGAGTCCGGTGCGCGCCTGCAGCAGCGCCAGGTGCTCGGCCGGGATCTGCATGCCGCCGTCACGCCACAGTGGCCAGTCGACCGACACGGTGCGCCCGGCGCGCAGGCCGACCGCACTCTGGCGCTCGCGCCGTTCAGCGAAGGCATCGAGGAACTGGTTGGCGTAGGCGTAGTCGCTCTGGCCGACATTGCCGTTCACGCCGGCGATGGAGGCGAACAGGATGAACAGGTCGAGCGGTTCCTGGCGCGTGGCGCGATCGAGTTCGATCGCGCCGCCGATCTTCGGATCGAACACGGCGCGCAGGTCTTCGCCGGTCTTTTTCAGCACGAAGCCGTCGCGGGTCACGCCGGCCGCGTGGATCACGCCGCTAAGCGCGCCGTAGCGCGCCCTGGTCTCGCGCACGACGCGCTCGGCATCCTCGGCGCGCGAGATGTCGGCCTGCATGTAGACGATCTCGGACGCATGCTGGCGCAGCCGGGCGAGGCGCTGCTCGTGCTGCGGACTCGACGCGGAACGGCCGACCAGGACCAGTCGCGCCGCGTAGTGCTGTGCCAGGTACTCGCCGAACAGCAGGCCCAGTCCGCCCAGGCCACCGGTGATCAGGTAGACGCCGCCGTGTTTCAGCGGCAACCGGTCGGGTGTGGCAGCGGCGGGACTGCACGGCGCGATCCGGCGCACGCAGCGCTCGGTCGCCAGACCCACGGCGCGATAGCGGACTTCCTCGACGCCGGCGCGTGCATCGGCGATCTCGGCGGCGGCGATCGCCACTTCGTCAGCCAGGGTCAGGCCCGCATCGCCGTCGATGCTGACAACCTTGCCGCTGAACGCGGGCTGCTCCAGCGCCAGGGTCTTGAGGAATGCCGCCAGCGCCTGGTGCTGCGGCGCCGCCGCATCGGCGATGACGATGTAGCGCACCGCCGCCGACAGACCCATCAGCGCCTTGGCGACGTGCAGCAGCGCGAACACCGGCTGATGCAGTGCCGCCGTACCCGGCAGCGACTGATCGAGCGTCACACCGTCGCTGCAGCGGTGCAGGATCAGCTGCGGCAGCAGATCGCTGCGCTGCA
>JAAFHE010000044.1 GCA_013298265.1 Lysobacterales bacterium
CGGTGCGGCACCGGCAGGCGCTGTGGCGGGTGGCGCGATCGGCGCCGGGCGCGGCGGCGATGCTGTTGCGCGCGCAGGCGGTGGTGCAGGAGCTGGCACCGGACGCACGGCGGCCGGTGGCGGCGGTTCGATCATCGGCAGGTTGTCGAAGGTCGTGATCGCCATGGCCGGATCGAGGGCCGGTCCTGATTCGAGCAGATCCGCCATCATCCGTTCCGCCGCAGCGACCGAACTCGCCGGTGCCGGCGCCGATGCCGGAGGCAGGACGCCCGGCTGCGGCGGCAAACGCGGCGGGGACGCCGGCGGTATCGCATAGGTCGCCGCGGGAGTCGCCGCCGGCGTTGCGGGTGCGATGCCACCTTCCGGCGCCAGCGACGGCAGCACGAACAGGGAGTCGATCTCGAGGCCGTGGTCGAGCGAGACGCTGGCGACGCTGTCGTCGCCGCCGATCTTCAGCATCTCCAGCGGATCGAGCGGATTGCGGTTGGTGTCGAGTGCGCGCTGGCGCTGGCGGGCTTCGTCGTCCGGCTCGGCCAGCACATCGTTCCCGAGCGTCTGCAGCTCCGAAAACATGTCGCGTACGGCAGCCTTCTCGCTGAGGTCCTCGATGACGACGTCACCGACCGGCAGCCCATAGGCTGGCGCCGGCATCGGCGGCGAGAACACATCGAAATCGTCGGGGATGGTCTGTACCGGGCGCGGCCGCGTTGCCATCGGGCTGGCCGCAGGCACCGGCGCGGCACGCGGCGGCGCAGTTCTTGCGGGCGCGGCGAACGGTGCAGTGGCCGGCGGCGTCACCCTTGGCGCGGACACCTCGGCCGGGGGCGGCGGCAGTATTGCCGCTGGCGCGGCGGGCAGGCTCGCCGGACGCAGTCCGAGCACATAGCGGCCGACCAGCAACTGATCCGACGGACTCAGCGTGCAACTGCGTCCGGGCGCCAGTTCGTTGCCGTTGATGAACAGCGAACTGCTGCTGCTGAGGTTGCTGATGTCGACGGTTCCGCCCGGACCCATGCTCAGACGCGCCTGGTGGCGCGAGATCAGGCGTTCCGGATCGTTCAACGACAGATCGTTGTCGCTGCCGCGACCGATAGTGATCGGCGCATCGAGCGCGCGGCTCAGCGGCGCGGCCAACGTCTGGCCGTTATATGACAGCACCACGAGTTCAAGCCTGACCGCCGACATTCACGCTCCCTCGTGCGCGCCCGATGTGTTTCGGATCCTGCGGCGCTTGTCTGTCGCGCTACACGTCGCTGCGGAACCCGTCCGTGCGCACACGGTCAAGCCCTCAAAATTTTGAAGCTATCAAAACGCATCCGGCTTCGCAAACGCGCACGCTTCGTTGCAGTGTACGTGTATGGCGCGTCATCGACACGCATGATCCAACACGCCGAGATGTCATTGTCGCGTAGCGCGCGGCAGCTAGGCTCGAACCAGGAACTGCGCGACTGATGCGGCCCACGCGCTCGCGCGAAAAGCTACAGAGCTAAACTGCGCAGTCGTGCGTCCGCGCCAAACTAACGACTGGATCACATATCGTTTATGCAGTATTGCGGCGCAGGGTCGATGAGATATGGATGCGGGTCACAAAGGCCAAACCTGCTCTTTGCACTACGCTTTCATTTCGCCTAAATTGCATACGACGCCCTCCCTCTCCGATTCGCAGGCATGGACGCAACTGTAAATACGCGCGTCACACCTATTATTTCCGGCAAAGGCCTGCAGTCGGACCTGGCTCCGGGAAATGCGCTCGTCGCGGGCATGCGCCTGCGCGAGTTCGAGATCATCGAGACGCTTGGTGAAGGCGGCTTCAGCATTGTCTACGGCGCGCGCGATCTGCAGCTCATGCGCGACGTCGCGATCAAGGAATACATCCCGATCTCGCTGGCGGGTCGTGTCGCTACGACCACGGTGCGCATCCGTTCGGAACACAACCGCGAAACCTTCGAGGCCGGCCTCAACGGCTTCATCAACGAGGCACGCCTGCTCGCCCAGTTCAAGCATCCGGGCCTGGTCGAGGTGCTGCAGTTCTGGGAAGAAAACGGCACGGCCTACATGGTCATGCCGCGCTATACCGGCAAGACCTTGCGTTCGGTGCTCAAGGAAATGGGAGGGCAGGGCGACGAGCCCTGGCTGCGCGGCATCGTTGCGCCGGTGCTCGACGTGCTGGACCTGCTGCATTCGCGCAACGTGTTCCATCGCGACATCGCGCCTGACAACATCCTTATAAAGAACGACGGTACACCGGTGTTGCTGGACCTGGGTTCTGCGCGCGAAGTCGTGACCGGCCTGCAGAAAGCGATCACCGTCGTCGTCAAGCCGGGTTACGCGCCGATCGAACAGTATTCCAGCGATTTTGCGCTGCCGCAGGGGCCGTGGACCGACGTCTACGCGGTCGGCGCGCTGCTGCACTTCGCGATCGTCGGCTGTCCGCCGCCGGCATCGATCTCGCGCATCATGAAGGACTCGCTGCAGCCGCTGGCGTCAGCCGGTCTCAGCGGCTACTCGCGCGAATTCCTCACTGCGATAGACCGCGCGCTCGCGCTTCAGCCGGGCGACCGGCCCCAGTCGATCGCCGAGCTGCGCGACCTGCTGCGTGTGACCGAGAACGACCGCACGATCATCAATCTCGCGCCGTCGCCGCCGATTCCGCCGGCGGTGACTGCTGCAGCACCAGCGGCTGCGGCGGCACCGTCCGTCATCGAGCCCGTCGCGCCGGATATCGATCTGCCGGGCAGCGAGGACGAGCGCACGGTCATCGTGTCGGCGCAGGAAGTCGCGGCGCTGGTCCAGCAGCTGGCCGGCGCGAAAGCCGCCGCCGCCGCTGCGAATGCTGCTGAAGCATTGCGCCGGAAAAGCGCCGATCCCGTCGTGCCGGCTGCGGCGCCTAGGACCGATGCGGCGGCGGTCGAGGTCGCCGTGGTCGCAGCGGTAGAAACGGCAGTCGAGCGCGCGCGCGAAACCACGGCGACCGCGCCGCTGGCCGCGCTTGAGCCGATTGTCGGCGACGCCGAGGCAGGTGCCGCGGCACCGTCCACGGCCGTCGTCGAGCCGGCGGTACCGCCGCCGCAGGCGATAGCGGCTCCTGTGATCGCGGAAGCACCGATCATCGCGGAGGTGGCGATCGAAATTCCTCCGCCAGACAGTGAGTCGTCCGAGGTGCTCGAACCGGTCGCGCCGTCGAGCTACGAGCTCACGCTCGAGCCGATGGTCAGGACTGAACCGGAGGCCGCTCCGGAGCCCGTCGTCGTCGCCGAACTGCGTATCGAGCCGGTCACACTGCCGCCGCCAGTGGTGCCGCCGCCTCCGGCCGCGGCTTCGAAACCCGCCGTGGGCATTCCACCGACCGCCGCCGACAGCGACGCGACGGTCGTGATGCCCGCGCCGCGGCACCTCGTCGACGCGGCCAGGGCTGCCGGTGCGGGCGCGGGTAAACCAGCGTCCGAGCCTGTTGTCATGGTGGCCCCGACAGCGATAGCGGCGCCGGCGACGACGAGCGACTCGACCGTCATCATGCCCGCGCCCGACGCGATCGCGTTGGCGCGCAGCGTGGCCGCGGCGGCTGCGCCGCCTGTCGCCGCGAACGCGAACGAACCGACCATCATCCTGCCGTCGCCGGTCGTACTGGCTACGCCCGCGCCGGCGCTGCTCGATCTCGATCCACTCGCGCTGGTGCCCAAGCAGGAGCAGCCACCCGCGAACAGTTTTCCGGAAATGGAAGATTTACTGTCGGGTCGTCTGGCGACGGACTCGCGCCCGGTCGCTGTGCCGGCGATCCATGCGCCGGCACGCGCGGATCTCGGCGACAGGCCCGCGGTGGCGGCATCCGCCGCATCGGCACGGCCCTGGCTGCTGCCGGCGGCGGGTGGTGCCGCTCTGGTCATTCTTGCCACGATACTGACCTGGTACCTGAGTTCGGGCAGCGAAGCGCCGGTGCCGCCGCCGATCGTGGCCGAAGCGCCGGTGGCGCCAGCGGCAGTCAGCGAAACCACGACTACGCCGGCACCGTCAGCAGCGATTGATCCGCTCCTGCCGCCGTCGACCGATCCGGGCGCGATTGCCGCGACGACCGACTCCGCCGCGCTCCCGACGCTGCCGGAACCCGGCACCGCCGTTGCCCCGGCGCCCAGCGATGCGGCCGTGAGCGCCGACGGTACGCCTGTCGCGGGCATTGATCCGGGCCAGGTGCTGGCACCGCTGAATGCACCGGCCGAAACCACCTCGGCCGGCTTCGAAAGCCCAGGCCAGACCATCGCGCCTGCCGTCACCCCGCCGCCTGCTGTCGTCGAAACCCCGCCACCTGTGCCGTCGACCCCGCCGGTTGCGGTCGCGAGCGTCGACACAGTCAGGACCGTCGATCTGACCAGCAACGCGTCGCCGCGCAGCGACGAGGTCTCCAGCCGTCCGCGTGAAAACACCGGTCGCCCCAAGCGCGAAGCCAAGGCCACATCGGCGACAACGGGAAATGTCAAACTCAGCGTCCAGCCCTGGGGAGAAGTGTGGATCAACGGGAGCCTCAAGGGGGTAAGCCCGCCGATGCGTTTCCTCCAGCTCGAACCCGGCACCTACAACGTGGAACTGCGCAACCCGGGCCTGCAGTCGCTGCGCCGCCAGCTCACCGTGACGGCAGGTCAGCCGGCCGCGATCGAGCATCGCTTTCAGCCTGCCGGAGGCGGAGCTGCCCAGTAATTTGGCTCGACCGTTTCTGCCGGTAGCGGAACAGGATGTCGGGGGCACCTGTCAGTACGACCCAGCCGGTGAACCTGCCGGCAAGCCGCTGCGTCATTGCGGTGGGCAGAAGGCACGATCGGTCGTGACGAGGCGACGGCGTGAGAATGGCGGGTCAGTCGACCGACTGATCGGCGAGGCGTCGATCAACACAATGACATCGAACAGGGGAACGTCAGTGGTCACCAAGGATTTCGTCGATTCGTTCCGCCGCGTCACCAGGCTCGGACTGGTGCTGGCATTCGCGGCTTTTCTCGGCGCCTGCGCAGCGAACAAGCCCAAACCTGCGCCGCCGCCGCCGCCGGATCCGGCTGAGGTGGCTCGCCAGCAGGCCGAGGTGCGCGGCCAGGAAATGCTCGCCAAGGGGATTGGTGAATACGAGGCCGGTTCCTATGCCCAGGCCGAGGCCACGCTGCTGTCGCCCGACATCTGGGCCGCCAGCGACCGGATCAAGACCGATGCACTCAAGCATCTTGCGTTCACCTATTGCGTCAGCGAACGGCCGGCGCTCTGCCGCCAGTCGTTCGAGCGCGCCTTGCAGCTGAACCCGGATTTTGATCTCACGGCGGCGGAGCACAACCATCCGCTCTGGGGTCCGCAATTCAAGAATGCGAAAAATGCGCAGTAGCAGCGGTCGCTAGACCGCTGCGCGGCTTCGCCGCCGCGCGGCGGCACGAGAACAGGGGTCAAGATGAGCTTTATCGATGTCGAATCGCTGCTCGCCCCGGTAGACGCCGATCGCGTCTGCGGGACCGAACTCGACTACGACGCGGACTACCTGACGCTGGAGCGCAGCGTCGAGGGTCAGCCCGAGCGTCAATACGGCGACACCGTCATTCCGGCCGAAGGGCCGGACTGGTCGCTGGTGTTGCGCCAGGCCAGCAGTCTGCTTGGCCGCAGCAAGGACTTTCGCCTCACTGTTTTCATCGCACGCGCGCTGACGCGCAAGCACGGACTCACCGGTGCGGCCGAGGGCATCAAGCTCACCCTCGAGCTGGCGCTGCGCCACTGGGCGGAGGCCTATCCGGCACTCACCGTCGACGGCGAGGACGATCCGCTGCCGCGCGGCAACGCGCTCAGCGGCCTGGCTGCCGCCCGGGGGCTGCTCGGCGATCTGCGCGCGACAGCATTGCCGACGCGTCAGATGGGCTCGCTGGAACTGGGAATTCTGGAAAAAGTTGCCGCCGGTCGCGATGCTGCCGGCAGCGCGCCGATTGCGCGCCATCAGATCGAACCCCTGCTGCAGGAAGAGATAAGCCACGGCAATCCGCACCTGGCGGCGCTGCTTGAGCTGCGCGCAGCGGCTCACGCGCTCGACGGCTTCTGCCGCGAGCAGATGGGTGCGAGTGAGGCGCCGGACCTGCAACTGCTGACGGCCTGGATCGATCAGGTCTATCCGCCGCACCTGCAACGCAAGGCTGCCGCCGGTGATGTTTCGACGGCGACCGACGACACCGCGATGCCGCTGACGGACGCCGTATCCGCGTCCGCTGGTGCCGTCGCGGGAGACGGTGTGCCACGCCGCGCGCTGACGCGCCAGGATGCTGTGCAGATGCTCGACGCCGTGTGCAAATTCCTCGAGGAAACCGAGCCGGCCAACCCGGCGCCGCTGCTGATCCGGCGCGCGCGTGGCCTGATCGGCATGGATTTCCTGCAGATCCTGCGCGAACTCGCGCCCGACGGCCTGGCTCAGGCCGAGCTGCTGGCCGGCACGAACCGGAGCTGACCATGATCCCGTTGGCGTCAGGACCGCAAATTGACCTTCCAATGCCCGGCCTGGCTGCCATCAGGTCGCCGGCCCGTCCCTCGGCAGTCCGCGCTTGCCCGTGCTGCATGCAGACCCGATAGAACTGTGGTGAATTCCAGGAGATTGCGCAGATGACCGGTTCCAAATACACCCGCACCAACAAGAGCAGCGCGCAGAAGTTCATTGGCCGCAACCGGGCGCCGCGCGTGCAGATCGAATACGACGTCGAGGTCTACGGTTCGGACAAGAAGGTCCAGATCCCGTTCGTCATGGGTGTCATGGCCGATCTCGCCGGCAAGCCGGTCGAAGACCTGCCGGCTGTCGCCGACCGCAAGTTCCTCGAGATCGACATCGACAACTTCGATGACCGCATGAAGGCGATCAAGCCGCGCGTCGCGTTCACCGTGCCCAACACGCTGACCGGCGAAGGCAACATGGCCGTGGATATCACCTTCGAGAGCATGGACGACTTCTCCCCGGGCGCTATCGCGAAGAAGGTCGACGCACTCTCGCAACTGCTTGATGCGCGCACCCAGCTGAATAACCTGCTGACCTACATGGACGGCAAGACCGGCGCGGAAGAACTCATTGCGAAGGTGCTCAACGACCCGACCCTGCTCAAGTCGCTCGCGGCTGCGCCGCAGGCACCCAAGGCCGGCGATACTGACAACAGCGCCACTTGAGCGCATAGCACACGGGGAATCCACTCATGGCGCAGAACCAGGCTCTACAGGAAAAACAGACCACCCTCGCCGAAGGCAGCGACTTCTCGGCACTGCTGCAGAAGGAGTTCAAGCCGAAGACCGACGAGGCCAAGGAAGCGGTGCAGACTGCTGTCCGCACGCTGGCCGAACAGGCCTTGTCGAATACGGTCACCATCGGTGCGGACTCGTACAAGGCGATCGAGGCCATCATCGCCGAGATCGACCGCAAGCTGTCCGAGCAGATCAACGCGATCATCCATCACGCCGACTACCAGCAGCTTGAGAGCGCCTGGCGCGGCCTGCACTACCTCGTCAACAACACCGAAGTCGACGAGATGCTCAAGATCAAGTTCATGCCGATCTCCAAGCGCGACCTGCATCGCACCTTGCGTCGGCACAAGGGCATAGGCTGGGATCAAAGTCCAATTTTCAAGAAGATCTATGAAGCGGAATATGACCAGCTCGGCGGCGTCCCGTACGGTTGCATCGTCGGCGACTACCACTTCGACCATTCCCCGCCCGACGTGGAACTGCTGACCGAGATGTCCAAGATCGCGGCCGCGTCGCATTGCCCGTTCATCGCCGGGGCGGCGCCATCGACCATGCAGATGGAGACCTGGCAGGAACTCGCCAACCCGCGCGACCTGACCAAGATCTTCGAGAACACCGAATACGTGGCGTGGCGCAGCCTGCGCAATTCGGAAGACGCGCGCTATCTCGGTCTTGCGATGCCGCGTTTCCTTGCGCGCCTTCCGTACGGCGTGCGCACGAACCCGATCGACGAATTCGATTTCGAGGAGTCGACCGACGGCTCGACGCACAGCGCCTACTGCTGGGCGAACTCGGCCTACGCCATGGCGGTCAACATCAACCGCTCGTTCAAGTACTACGGCTGGTGCACGTCGATCCGCGGTGTTGAATCCGGCGGCGCGGTCGAAGGTCTGCCGACGCATACATTCCCGTCCGACGACGGCGGCGTCGACATGAAGTGCCCGACCGAGATCGCGATCTCGGACCGGCGCGAAGCGGAACTCGCCAAGAACGGCTTCATGCCGCTGATCCACCGCAAAAACACCGATATCGCGGCATTCATCGGCGCGCAGTCGCTGCAGAAGCCGAGCGAATACTACGATCCGGATGCGACCGCGAACGCGAATCTGGCGGCACGCCTGCCCTATCTGTTCGCCTGCTGCCGCTTCGCGCACTACCTCAAGTGCATCGTGCGCGACAAGGTTGGCGCGTTCATGGAACGCGACGACATGCAGCGCTGGCTCAACGACTGGATCATGAACTATGTGGACGGCGATCCGGCCAATTCGTCCCAGGAGACCAAGGCGAGCAAGCCGCTGGCGGCTGCTGAGGTCCAGGTGGAAGAGGTAGAGGGCAATCCCGGCTTCTATACCTCGAAGTTCTTTTTGCGCCCGCACTATCAGCTCGAAGGGCTGACGGTGTCGTTGCGCCTGGTTTCAAAGCTTCCGTCCGTCAAATCCGGCGGGCAGTGAGGGCTGAGCGGGCCCGTACCAGCAGACGCTCGGCAAGGACTGAACCGGCATCCCCCTGGATAAGCAGGCCGGTTCCATTTATCCATCAAAGTTAAGGACTAAACGTATGGCATCTCTCGGAATGGGCAACGTCCTGGCGGCTCCCGCGGTCTCTGTCGATACCGCGCCCAAGGAGTCTCAACAGGACTTCCACCTCAAGATCGCCGGCATCACCGGTGAATCCAAGGACTCCAAGCACAGCGGTGAACTCGACGTGCTGAGCTATGGCTACGCAGTCAGCCAATCCTCGTCGACCCACACGGGCGGCGGCGGCGGCGTCGGCAAGGCCAACTTCAGCGAGTTCGTGTTCACGCACTATGTCGACAAGGCGACGCCGAACCTCATGAAGTACTGCGCGAGCGGCAAGCACATCGGTGAAGTCGTGCTTTCGTGCAGCAAGGTTGGCGACGGCGCGCAGCAGTACATGACCGTCACGATGAACGATGTGCTGGTCACCCATGTACGTCCCGTCGGCGCGACGAACAGCCCGCGCGTCATCGAAGAAGTCGGCCTGTCCTACGCCAAGATCAAGGTCGAGGTGAAGGAGCAGAACGGCGACGGTTCGCTGGGTGCTGCCACCACGGGCGCCTGGGACGTCAAGCAGAACAAGGCGGCCTAAGCAGAACGGCGCCCGCACCAGCAGGCGTCGACGTGTCCGTTCCCGGTGCGGAGGCGGCGTAAGCCGCCTCCGTCATCGGCGATTTTTTTGCCGTGAATACGCAGGAACCCGTTGCGCATGGACGCCACCTTGTCTGCTACGTTGCGTCGTGATCAGACTCTGGCCGAACAGCAGGCCGAGCTCGTCGCGAAGATCCGTTCCCGGCCCGACAGTCTGCCGCTGCGCGTGCACCTCGCCCAGCTCAGCATGCTCACCGGCAACTGGACGCGTGCGGTTGCGCAGCTGCAGACCGCCGCGACGCTCGGCGCGTCCGCGATTCCGATGGCACAGATGTATCGCGAGGCCATTCGCTGCGAACTGCAGCGCGAGAAGGTCTTCGCCGGCGAACTCCCGCCGCAGACGATAGGCGAACCCGAACCGTGGTTCGCTACCCTGAGCCAGTCGCTGGCCAGTCGCGGCAAAGACGATGCGCTCGCCGACGACCTCATGCGGCAGGCCTTCGACGCCGCGCCCGCGACGCCGTTCGTGCTCGACGAAACACCGGTTGAATGGCTGGCCGATGCGGATTCGCGCCTCGGCCCGGTCTGCGAAGTCATCCTCAAAGCGCAGTATTACTGGCTGCCTTTTGAACATATCCAGTTGCTCGAACTCGAAGCGCCTACCGATCTGCGCGACCTCGTCTGGCTGCCGGGCAAGCTGACCCTGCGCAATGGCGGCCAGCACGTCGTGCTCGTGCCGAGCCGCTATCCGCGCAGCTACGGCCAGTCCGACGAACGCCTCGCGCTCGCCTCGCTGACCACCTGGGAAGCGATCGGCGAGGACGCCTATGCGGGCCTTGGCCAGCGCAGCTGGGTCAGCAACGTCGACGACCACCCCTTTCTGGGTGTACGCCGCCTCGAACGCGCCGCAGGCGACGAAGACGACGCGGTCGCCGATGACTAAGTCCAATCCGCAGCACGGTGCACGCTCGACCCGGCTGCTGCCGGTGCTGCTGGATCGGCTGACCGATCTGCACCCGGACAACCGCAACGAAGCGCTGCAGGAACGCACCATGACCAAGGCGAACTACCGCCAGTCGGTGCTGCGCGACATCTCGTGGCTGCTCAACACCACCAATGCCGAGTCCGAGACCGATCTGGCCGGGGCCGACGGCGTACGCAGCTCGGTGCTGAATTTCGGCGTGATCGCGCTGTCGGGTCGCCACCTCGTCGATGAAGATCTCGATGCCGTGCAGACCGCGATCAAGCGGGCGATACGCACGTTCGAGCCGCGCGTGCTGCCGGAAACCCTGCAGGTGAAGATCCTCCCGTCCGAAGACGGCTATCGCACGCACAACCAGCTAACTATGGAAATCCGCGGCCAGCTCTGGTCCGAACCGTATCCGATCGACCTGTTGCTGCGTTCGCGCGTGGATCTGGAAAGCGGCCAGATCCTGCTTGAAGATTTGCTGGGATAGCGCCATGGATCCCCGACTGGTCGGCTACTACAACAGCGAACTGAATTACCTGCGCGAGCTGGGCGCGGAGTTCGCCGCCAACAATCCCAAGATTGCCGCGCGTCTGGGCATGCGCGACATCGAAGTTGCCGACCCTTATGTCGAGCGACTGCTCGAAGGTTTCAGTTTTCTCACCGCGCGCATCCAGCTCAAGATGGATGCGGAGTTCCCGCGCTTCTCGCAGCGTCTGCTCGAGGTGATCTACCCGAACTACCTCGCGCCGACGCCGGCCATGTGCATCGTGCAGTTCGCGCCCGGCGAGATGACCGGCAACCAGGGCGACTCATTCCGCGTGCGGCGCGGCGAACGCCTGCGCGCGCCCAGCCACGTCGAGGGCCAGGCCGGCTGCGAATTCCGCACTGCGCATGATGTGGACTTGTGGCCTTTGCGCATCACGGCGGCACGCTTCGAAGGCGTGCCCACCGATGTGCGCGTGAACCGTTTGCGCCAGGACCTGCCGGTAAAATCCAGCCTGCGGCTGAATTTCCAGTTCAAGGCCCCGCTCAGCGGCAAGAGTCCGCCACCGGACCGCCTCTCGCTGCATCTGGCGGGCAGCGCGCACATCACCTCGCGCCTGCATGAACTGCTGTGCGGCCATGTGCTTGGCGTGTCGGTGCGCGCGCGCGGCAAGAAGCCCGGCGAATGGCGCCAGCTCGGCGCGGCGGCGGTGCAGCCGGAGGGCTTTGACGATACGCAGGCGCTGCTGCCCTACAACGGTCGCGGCTTCCAGGGCTATCGCCTGCTGCACGAATACTTTGCCTTTCCCAGCCGCTTCCATTTCGTCGCGATCGACGGCCTGCGCGCCGCTCTGGCG
Source organism: Lysobacterales bacterium (assembly GCA_013298265.1). Lineage (GTDB taxonomy): Bacteria > Pseudomonadota > Gammaproteobacteria > Xanthomonadales > Rhodanobacteraceae > Tahibacter. The sequence goes on from JAAFHE010000044.1 coordinate 11,649, forward strand.
GGCGTCGAAGCGCTCGACGGCTTCGAGGTCAGCATACTGCTCGACCAGGACGTCAGCGATCTGGAGACCGTGGTCGACGCCACGCATTTCCTGCTGTTCTGCACGCCGGCGGTGAATCTCATCACGATGCGCTCGGATCGCATCCAGGTCAGCGACAGCCGCTACGAACTGCACGTCGTGCCGGATCGTGCGCATCCGCTGAATTACGAGGTCTACAGCATCGAGCAGGTCGAAGGCTTCGGTCGCGACAACGCGGTCGAAGCCAAATTCCGTCCCTTCTATTCGAGCATCGTCGGCGACCGCGGCAACCATGGCACGTATTTCAGTGTGCGCCGCGAGCCGCGCCTGGCGTCGAGCACGATCGCACGCCACGGTGCGCGCACGACCTACCTCGGCTCGGAGGTGTTCCTGTCGCTGGTCAACCAGCACGAAGCGCCGTATGGCTCGGGGCTGCGCCAG
>JAAFHE010000437.1 GCA_013298265.1 Lysobacterales bacterium
CGGCAGGGGCTCTTCGAGATCTCCTGCGGTGATAGGCGATCAGCGGACGCTGCCGATGCGCTGTCCGACCATGACCGCCTGCTCCGGCGCGAGGCCCGCATCCATTTCACCGACCCCGGGTGGAACCAGCACGATGACCGTGGAGCCCATGTTGAAGCGGGCCATTTCGGCGAAACGCTCGAGACGGATGTTTCTCTCGCGCCAGTCGCGGCGCATCACGCGGCTCGCGTAGGGCGGTATTTCCAGGCCAGACCAGACCGTTGATACGCTGGATACCAGCATCGCGCCGACCATGACCACGACAAACGGGCCGTGCTCGCCCTGGAAATGGCAAACCAGCCGCTCGTTGCGCGCGAAAAGGCGCGGAATCGCAGCGACCGGCGCGGGTGCGACGCTGAACAGCCGGCCCGGCACATGGACCGTGCTGTGCAGCACGCCGCTCAGCGGCATATGCGCGCGGTGATAGTCGCGCGGCGACAGATAGACCGTGACGAAGCTGCCGTTGGCATAGGCAACCGCATCCTCGTCCGAGGCGAGCAGCTCGGCGACGGTGTAGTCCTGTCCCTTGGCCTGCACGATGCGGCCGGCGCGGATCGGCCCGGCCTGACTGACCTTGCCGTCGGCTGGGCAGAGCAACGCATCGGGGGCCGGATCGGCGCCACGCGCGCCGGGTCTCAGTGAGCGCGTAAAAAACGCATTGAAATGCTCGAACGCGGCCGGATCGGGTGTCTGTGCTTCGCTGAGGTCCACGCGGAAGCGACGCACGATCTGGCCGATCAGGAAATTCTTCCAGGGTTTCCAGCTCCAGCGCGTCGCCCAGTAGACCATCCGGGACAGCAGGCGATGCGGCAAGACGTATTGCAGCAGGATCGACGGTTTCATCGGCGGGAGCGCACCAGGGTCAGGAGATCGGCGCTGATCGCGGCGGCATCCAGCGGTGGGCGGAACAGGCCGACCAGCCGCGCCTGCGGATCGACGACGACGATGGATGCACTGTGGTCGACGTTGTACTGGCCGTCTTTTGCGGGTTCGCGCGTGTACATGACGCCCAGGGAGCGGGTCAGCCGGTTCAGTTCCTCGTCGCTGCCGGTAGCGGCGATGAAGCCCGGATCGTAGTACGCGACATAACGGCCCAGGACCTCGAGCTGGTCGCGCTGCGGATCCACCGATACGAAATGAATATTCACCTGATCTCCCGCGCCGGCCTGGACCAACTGCGCGCGCACCTGCTTGAGCACACCCAAGGTGATCGGGCAGATGTCCGGGCAGTTGGTGAAACCGAAGAAGAACAGGTTCCAGTGGCCTTTCAGATCTGCCGCGGTCAGCGCTCTACTGTCGCTGCGGGTGAGCTGGAATTCGACGACGGCGCGTGGCGCCGGATAGCGTGTGATGGCTGTGGTGCCGATATCGGCGGTGCCGAACTGCTGGCTCAGCAGCCACAGGCCCAGGCCCGTGGCGAAGGCAACGACGAGGATAAGGGCCGTGGGAAAGGTGCGGCCCGAGTTATGACGTGTATTCATTGCGCGAGTATAGACGCGGACGCCACAGGCTCCGCGCCCTATACTCTGCGGCCCATTGTCGCTGCCCGCCCCATGACTGCTGAACTTTCCACGATCGTCGACTTCATTCGCTACGGCGCGAGCCGCTTCGCCGGCGCCGGCCTGACCTTCGGCCACAGCTACGACAATGCACTCGACGAAGCCACGCATCTGGTGCTCTGGGCGCTGCACATGCCGCACGACCTGTCGCCCAATTACGGTCATGCCAAGCTTGTCAGTGACGAGAAGATCGCGATTCTTGCGCTGATCGAGCGGCGCATCACAGAGCGCAAGCCGGTTGCCTATCTGACGGGCGAGGCCTGGTTCGCCGGCTTGCTGTTCAAGGTCAACGAGAATGTGCTGGTGCCGCGTTCGCCGATCGCGGAACTGATCCAGAGCAATTTTTCGCCGTGGTTGGACGACGTCGAGATCGAGCGTGCGCTCGACCTGTGCACCGGCTCGGGCTGCATCGGCATCGCGATGGCGTCGCACAATCCAGGCTGGCAGGTCGACGTCGTCGACATCAGTCCGGCGGCGCTTGAGCTCGCTGAAGCGAACGCACGGTTCCAGGATGTGCAGGATCGTGTACGAGTGATCGAGTCTGACCTGTTCGCCGGCGTGCAGGGCGAGGTATACGACCTCATCGTGTCCAACCCGCCGTATGTCACCGAACAGGAATTTGCCGATCTTCCGCCCGAATACGGCCATGAACCGGCCCTAGGCTTGAGAGCCGGTCACGACGGCCTGGATTTCGCGCTGCGTATCCTGGTCGACGCGCCGGCGCACCTGTCGGAGCAGGGTTTGCTCATCGTCGAGGTTGGCGAGAGCGAGCATGCACTGGCGGCGCTGCTGCCGCGCGTGCCGTTCACCTGGATCGAGTTCAACGTCGGCCAGATGGGTGTGTTCGCCCTGGATCGGCGCGACCTCGTCACGCATGCCGGCGAAATCCGCGCTGCGCTGCAGGCAAGAAGCTAATCACCGTCGGGCTGAGCGCCGCAAAGCCCGACGCCGCGGTTCCATGCGATCGAGTCCCTCCGTGTCCAGCAATTCGTTCGGAAAACTGCTTACCGTCACCACCTTCGGCGAAAGCCACGGTCCGGCCATCGGTTGCGTCGTCGACGGCTGTCCGCCAGGACTGGCCATAGCCGCGGAGGATTTCCGCGATGACCTCGACCGGCGCGCAACCGGCCGCAGCCGTCATACCTCGCAGCGGCGCGAAGCGGACGAGATCGAGATTCTTTCCGGCGTATACGAGGGCCTGACGACGGGCACCCCGATCGCCTTGCTGATTCGCAACACGGATCAGCGTTCGAAGGACTACACCGACATCGCCGAGCGGTTCCGCCCGGGCCATGCGGACTACACCTACTGGCAGAAATACGGCCGGCGTGATCCGCGCGGCGGCGGGCGTTCGTCCGCACGCGAGACGACGATGCGCGTCGCCGCAGGAGTCATCGCCAAACGCTGGCTCGCGCAGCGCCATGGTATCCAGGTGCGCGGCTGGCTTGCCGCACTCGGGCCGCTGGTGCCCGCGGCGTTCGCCTGGGAGTCGATCGCAGGCAATCCGTTCTTCTGGCCGGACGCGGGCATGGTCTCCGAGCTCGAACAGTTCATGGACCGGCTGCGCAAGTCGGGCGATTCCGTTGGCGCGCGCGTCAACGTGCTGGCGTCGAATGTGCCGCCGGGCTGGGGCGAGCCGATCTACGGCAAGCTCGACGGCGAATTGGCCTCGGCTCTGATGAGCATCAACGCGGTCAAGGGCGTGGAAATCGGCGACGGCTTTGCCGCTGTGACTCAGCGCGGCAGCGAGCATCGCGACGAGATCACGCCCGCCGGATTCCTGTCGAATCACGCCGGCGGCATCCTCGGCGGCATCTCCACCGGCCAGGACGTGCTCGCGTCCATCGTGCTCAAGCCGACTTCGAGCATCCTTATTCCCGGGCGCAGCGTGAATGTGCGCAACGAGCCCGTCGAGGTGGTCACCAAGGGCCGCCACGATCCCTGCGTCGGCATCCGCGCGACGCCGATCGCCGAGGCCATGGTCGCTCTGGTGCTGATGGACCAGGCGCTGCGCCACCGCGCCCAGTGCGGCGACGTGCCTGCGGTCGAGCCGCGAATTCCGGCCAAACCCTGAAACCCCGCGCGGGCGCGGTGCATCGTCCGCATTCCTGAAGTATCAAACTGGAGAAAGGTAAATGTCTGCAAGCTCGGCGGAGCGCACATTCAAGGTTGCCATGGTCGGTGCGACCGGTGCGGTTGGTGAAACCCTGATCGGCATCCTGAGAGAGCGCAAATTCCCGATCAGCGAGTTCGTCGCGCTGGCGAGCGAGCGATCCGCCGGCGGCGAGGTCGACTTCGGCAACCGCAAGATCACGGTGCAGGATCTCGCGACGTATGATTTCGACGGCGTTGACATCGCGTTCTTCTCTGCCGGCGGCAGTGTCAGCCGCGAGCACGCGCCGCGCGCAGCGGCGGCCGGTGCGGTCGTGATCGACAACACCTCGGAGTTCCGCTACCGGGACGACATCCCGCTCGTGATCGCCGAGGTCAATCCCGATGCGATCGCCGACTACACCACACACGGCATCATTGCCAATCCGAATTGCTCGACGATGCAGATGCTGGTGGCCCTCGCGCCGATCCATCGCGCCGCAGGCATCACGCGGATCAATGTCGCGACCTACCAGTCCGTATCCGGCGCCGGCCGCAGCGGCATGGAGGAGCTGGGGCGCCAAACTGCGGCAATCCTGAACTTCCAGGAGTCCAAGCCGCAGAAATTCCA